>CAXTGN010000270.1:0-7063 GCA_964243455.1 uncultured Acidobacteriaceae bacterium | reverse complement strand
CCTTAGGATTGTCAGGCAAAGCGCGCAACACCGTTTCGTTCAGCTCAACAAAGGCGGCAGCGGTGGCCTCGCGCCGCGTGGGCTGCTTAGCGCCGACATCCACCATGTGCGCCTGTCCAGCCTGGTCGTAGTGGGAAAGCTTCGTTGTGTCCGACTCGGGATTCTGTTCCGCCATCAGCCTTACCGTAGCAGCACGCGAACCGTCTCGCCGGCACGGAAGCTTTCTACCTCAAGCGGCAGCACGACAAAGCTGTTGGCACGGGCGTTTGCGGCAAGATCGCCGGAACCCTGCCACGGGACGGTCCGCACGGTGACACCCTTCCAGTCACCCTCGGCAACAGCAGGAAGAAAACGCATCACCCTGGCGCCCCCGCGGAGGTCCTCGGCCAGTCTCGCCTCGGCAAACTGCGGCGCACGGTCCGAACGGCCGCAGAGAGCGCGCAGCAGCGGCGTCACAAACAAGCGGAAGCAGACCTCCGTGGAGATGGGGTTGCCGGGCAGTCCGAAGAAGTAGGTCCAGTCTCCGCCGGGGCGGGGCAGTCGCCCGAACACGATCGGCTTCCCCGGCTGAATGCGAGCACCCGTGAAAATAAATTCCGCCCCGGCTTCCCGTAAGGCCACCTCCACCAGGTCGTATTTGCCCATAGAAACCCCACCTGAAAACAGCATCAGGTCCGCCCAAAGCGCCTCCTCCAGGCGGGCATGGAGGTCCTCCATCGTATCGCGAGCCACCGCCAGACGAAGAGCCGTCGCCGACTCGGCCTGCACCAGCGAGGCCAAGGAATAGCTATTCGAGTTTCGGATTTGCCATGGCTCCGGCGGCGCGCCAACCTCCACCAACTCGTCCCCTGTAGCCACGATGGCAACCCGCGGCGGCGTGAAGACCTGCACCTGTGCGTAGCCACAGCTCGCTGCCATGCCAATCTCCGGCGTTGCGAGGAGACGACCCGCAGGCACCAGCACCGCCGTGGCGCGCGCCTCGGCACCCGCTGCGACGACATTCTCGCCCGGCCTGAGTCTCCGGTCGGCGACCGGTCGCAACTCCTCGGCCAGGATCGTCGCGTGCTCGACCATCAAGACGGAGTCCGCACCGGCCGGCACCGGCGCACCCGTCATGATCTCGATGGCTTCATTGGCCCCGAGCGGCAAGCCTGTCCATCGCTCTCCGGCCCGCACCATCCCCACGAGCTTCAGCGTCGCTCCATCACCGGTCAGGTCCGCGCTGCGCACCGCAAAGCCGTCACGGGTCGATCGCACGAAGGGTGGCTGGTCACGGTCAGCAAGAATCGGCCCGGCCAGCACACGCCCTTGCGCCGACTGGAGGGCGATGCTCTCTGTATTCGCCGGCAAGGGAAAGGACGCCGCGTGGCGCAGTACCTCGGCTGCCGCTTCTTCGTACAACAGAACACGTTCCATCAGGTCCATGCGATGCAGGTTTGCCGCAAGACGAAGGCCCCGGCGCCGCCGGGGCCTTCGTCGGCTGTCGCTGCTACGATTTCTTGCCGGTTGCCTTGTACCTGGTTTCGATCTTCTGACCCATCTGCGTCAGAACGTCCTTCACGGCTGGTGCCTGGGGTCCATCCGGGGCCAGCTGCAGGTACTTCTGGTACGCGTCCACGCAGCCTGGCGGCGGCACAATCACGCCCTTCGCATCCACAGTGGCCTTGGCCAGCAGCTCCTGGCCCTTGATGTAATACGGCATGGGCTGGTTCGGGTCCGCCGTAATGGCTTTGTTGGCGGCCGTCAGCGCAGCGTCGTCCTGGTGAGCGTTGAACATCACCGCAGCTTCGTTGTAGTAATACGTTCCCGCCTTTGCAGGAACCAGAGCCACTGCCTTGTCATAGGCCCCAGCTGCGTCGGTCGGCTTGCCTGCATCCGCATAGACATTGCCAAGCTGGTTGTACACCGTCGCCTGTGCCTCGAGGTTCGGTGGCTTGGCTGTGCTCATTACGTCCGCTGCCTTTTGGAACGCCGTGGTCGCGCTGTCATTGGCGCTCTTGAACGCATCGTCCTGCATGGGGCTGGTCTTGTTAGCGCGGTCTGTCGCGGCCGCTTTCTTTGCCTGAGCCGCGTACACCTCGCCCTGAACGGCCCACAGCAGACCCTCGGTGGGGCGCTGCTCGGTGGCCTGCTTCATATCCGCGACGTCGTTGTCGAAGTTCGGTGTCGGGCTCTTGATGTCCGCGCGCACCGCAGTGATCGTGGCGTTGAGGTTGGCAATCTGCTTGTTGCCGGCGACCACGGTCGCGTTCTTGGCCTTGAACTCCTCGATCTGCTTCTTCTCCTCCGGCGTCAGCTTGGCGATGTAGTCCGCCCGCGTCATATCGAAGTCGACTGTTGAATTGTCGCCCGCCTTCACCGTGAAGTGCTGCTGATCCGGCGTCTTGTCGCCTACGACCACGTAGCCGAGATACTCACCGGGTGCCACGTCCTTGATGGTGAAACTACCGTCTTTATCGATGTCCGCCGTGTTGGTGAACTTTTCATCTTTGTAGGCGGCGTGAATGTCTTTGGTGATCTTGATCTGGCCCGAGACCACGGCCTGGCCCGCCGGGTTCAGGACGTGACCGTGGATCGTCGCCGGTTGCTCCTGCGCCATCAAGAAGGGCGAGCCCAGCAACGCCGCACTCGCGACTGCCGTGATGACATTCCGTCGTGTGAACATCTCTTCAAGCCTGTGCTTCATGTAAAGGTTCCTCTTTCCGTGCCGGCGCTCACCGCCCGCAGCTGACGTACACCAAGTCCTCAGCGTGCGACAGGTTGCCGCGTCGCATAGGGTATAGGGTCTGGCACACCGGCCTCTGCGAAGGCCCGAAGGCGTAAGGCACAACTCTCGCACACCCCGCACGCCTCGGCCTCCCCCGCGTAGCACGACCAACTTATATGGAACGGTGCGCCGAGTTCAACTCCCAACCGAACGATCTCGTACTTGCGCAGTCGAATCAACGGTGTCTCGACCCGGATCGTGCCGTCGCGCGTACCTGAGGCGACCAGTGCGTTGAACGCGTCATAGAAAGCGGGCCGGCAGTCGGGGTACCCCGAACTGTCCTGCTCCACAGCCCCGATTAGGACGGTCCGCGCGCCCAAAACCTCGGCCCAACTCACGGCGGCGGCCAGAAAATGCGCGTTGCGGAAGGGCACATACGTCACTGGCACCTCGGCTCCGGTGCGATGCGCACCCTCTTCGGGCACTCCGAAAACCGTCTCTGGTACAGGGATCGATGTGTCGGTCAGCGCGGATCCACCGATCCGGCGGAACAGGTCCGTGCGCAATTCCATCAGATCCTTGAACCCCACGCTTTGCGCCACTGCGCGCGCTGCCGCCAACTCCCGGGACTCGGTCCTCTGCCCATAGCTGAAGTGCAGACCGTACGCGTCGAAGTCACGGGCAGCCAAGGCCGCACAGACTGTGGAGTCCATGCCGCCCGACAGGCAAACCACCGTACGGTCGCGACTCACAGACTTGTAGCGGCTCCGCGGAGATTAGGTGCACCCAGCTCATCGATCGATTCGGCGTCGGTAACGCTCTGCATCGTCTCCGGATCGGCCTCAAAATCGTCCAGCAGCTTGCGCGCTGCCGCCTCATCCTGAGGCCGTACCTGTACCCGGACCTCAAAAGCAACCGGAAGGAGGCTGTTGGCGTTTTCGCCCTGCATAAAGACCGGAATGTTAGCCGATTCCAGCGCCGTACGCGCCACGTTGGCCGTTGCCGGATCAGGGAAGTTGGCCACGGTGACAAGCTCTTCGTCCGAGTACAGCACCTGCTCGGTGGCCATCACCTCATCATTGTTCTTGAGTTTGTCGCTCACGGAATCCTCCGCCCAGCTTGGATGCACAGCTTGGCCCAGGCTGGGGCCTACTTCAGTTCAATCGACTGCAGGTGAAAGGTGATGGTTCCCCAGAACAACCGCGCCTGCATCTGCACCGGCAGATGCCGCGGGTCGTCCGTGTACCAGATCCAGATGTGACCACGGCTCTTGACGATGCCCTCATCCGCCGTCGCTTCGACCTTCACGGTCTGAAAGGTACCCGCGACTGTTTTGATCTCCTCGCGCGCTTCCACCTTCATACCGACCGTGACGGTTCGCATGGCATCGGCCAACGGAAAGTCCACGGTCTGCCCCACAGCCAGCGGCTGCGACTGCGTGTAGAAGATCGCGGAAAGCGAATCCGTCACGCAGGCCGGAACGTTGGCGTCCTTGCGCGTAGCGGTACCCTTCACCAGGTTGCGTGCGTACTCGTTCTGCTTGCCATGGGGGTAATCGAAGCTCAGTTCTGCGGCGAACTTGCGCCGTCCTTCCTGCGTCTGCTTGTTAAAGCCTGTGGAGCATCCTGTCTTCGTGTCGAAGCCGGACTGAAAGCGATCCACCACCGGAAACAGCATGTTCACCGCGCCGATCGAGTCTGCAGTGGCCGAGACCTTCTCCTGGCCGCCGTTCGCGTCCAGATGAAACACCGCCGTACCCGCCGTAAAGACCCGCCAATCTACAGAAAAGGTCAACGTCTCATGCTGCGGATAGACGAAGCCGCCCGCCGGGGGCTGCAGCACCGGAATCGGTCGTTGTGGCGCGGGTTTCGGGGAGAAGATCTGCGCCGGAGCAAGGGTCGTTGCGATGCCAAGGGCGGCTGTCGCAAGCCAGCGGGCTCTGCGCGATGCGGAGGGTGTGCGGTGCTTCAACGTCGATGGACCCCCAGCAGAAATCAGAACAGCCCAGGCCTTTGTGCAAGCCACATGCGCAGCCCGAGCGCCCCATACAGCGCCGCAGCTCCTATCAGGGAATTGTACTCGCGGTGATGTCGGTAGCGCTCCGGCGAGAACTGCCCCGCACCGGCCGCTGCCCCCCGAGAGGGGGCTGGCGTGAGCCTGGGAAGGAGGCGCGGAACTGCCTCCGCGTACTGGTCAAAGTCCGGGAAAGCCGATCGCAGAAAGGCCTCTTCTGACGAAATCACCGGCCAGTAGATCGCCAGGAACAGCCCAATCAGCAGCACACCCAGCCAGATCTTCCCCGCAGCAATGGCGAATCCGAATGCAATAGACATCGAACCCAGATACAGGGGATTGCGCGTATAGGCATAAGGTCCCGTCCGCGTCAGCTCGGCATTCTTTTTCACGTAGCCTGCGGCATAAGACCGCAGCCACACCCCGGGCAGTACACCAACGAGGCTCCACCACATGAGTCTTGGCTCCGGCCGCGCGAAGACAAAAAACACCGCCGCCGTGACAAAGCCCAGCGGTACACGCACACGTCGTGCCAGACGCTGCCATTGGGTCTGTCCCTGCGTCCCGGCCATCTCTCCATTGTCGCAGAGCTAGCGGGCGGCAACGTCCCGCACGGCCTGGAGCACCTGCTCCACGCCGATACGTTCGAGGCCGGGGTCCACCGCCGCGATGCGTTTGTGGCTGGTAACCGAAAGGGAATCTCGCAGCACCACTTTGCTTCCTGGCCCCCACGGCCCGTTGCGTGCAGGATCTGTTGGCCCATAGAGACCCACAACCGGCCTCCCTAGAGCTGCCGCAAGATGCACCGGCCCGGAATCGCCGCCCACGACGAGATCGCTTCTCCGAACCAACGCAATGAGCTGGGCGAACTCCGAGTGCACGGGCGTAGCAGATCGCCCGCTTGCCTCGGCAACGGCTGCGCACGTCGGTTCGTAGGGCGTCGCCGTATTGATCAACACCTTCCATCCATCTGCATCGAGCTCACGAGCTAATGCAGCGAAACGCGCCGCTGGCCACTGCTTGGCTCCCCAACCAGCTGTAGGCGCGAGCAGGGCAACACGTCTCCCACCCCCCGCCACAGTCTCCGCCCATGTCTCCGCCTCCGGATCTCGCGGCAATTCCGGAGCAATGGGCGTCAGCTCCAAATCCAGAGCTTCGCCCAACAGCGCGGCACCCTGCTCGACCACATGCGCCCCCCGGCGGTCGATCCTGCGTCGATACAACATGCGCGCCGCGGACTCCCTCGGATCGGCGAAGCCCACCAGCGGAGCGCCCCCAAACCGCCCGATCACCGCGGATCGCAGCGTACCCTGCATATCCACCACGCAGCGGTATTTGCCTTCGCGCAACTCCCGCCTGAATCGCAGGACAGACCCCGCTGTCGCGCGCGAAAAGGGCGCGTGTGACCACGATCGCGTGTCAGCAAGATGCACCCGGGATACCACCGGCCCGCAGCCGTTCTTACCAGCGAGCAACGGAGCCCAGCGCCGATCCACGGCCCAATCGATTTCGGCCTCAGGCCATCTCTGCCGAAGGGCAGTCACCGCGGGCAAGGCGTGCAGCACATCGCCCATGGCACCTATCCGCACAATCAGCACGCGCCGGGGACTCACCGCACACGTGCCTCAATCCGGCTGTCGGGGTCCTCGGCCGTGCGCAACCGGTTCTCCAGCGTGCGCACCACCGGCGACTCATAGACGAAGTGAGTGTCCAGCCGGACTACCATCAGGGCCCCTACTTCGGCCTCCAGTCGTGCCTGCATTTCGCTCGAAAGCTTGACCGCATCCTTTTCCGTGGTGATCAGGCCCGTTGCGTTCAAGTCTTTCGCGGTGCGCGTCAGCAGCGCGAGATCACGCTGCTGGTAGCGGTGATGATCGGCAAAGACAACAGTGTCGACCACGCCGCAGCCGGCGCCGCTCAGCATAGCGGCGAAGTTCTCCGGCCGGGCCAGCGCGCAAAATGCTAGCGGTCGAAGGCCCGCACCAAAGACGCCCAGCGGAGCGGGGAAACGGAGGGCTCGGCGAAGCGTCCACACCGGCATCTCTGGATGCCTTAAACGGCGCAGATGCCTCGAGACTTGCTCGAGCTCTTCCTCCCGCACAGCAATGGCATCCGCGCGTCGGAGCGCCGCCAGCGGTTCCCGCAGGTTGCCAGCGGGCAGCAGGCCGTCACGCAGGTCCTGTTCGGTGAGTAACACCAGATCGAACTGACGGTGCAATTCCCGGTGCTGCAGACCGTCGTCCAGGATGTGTACGCGCGCAGGCGGAACACCCTCCTTTTCCTTGCCGCAGCCCTCGTGTTGAGGGCCGCCTTCGGCTGTTCTGGCGATGTAGCTTTCCGCGG
>CAXTGN010000269.1:0-7070 GCA_964243455.1 uncultured Acidobacteriaceae bacterium | reverse complement strand
ATCAGCGACCACGCGAAGAGCCTTACCCGAAAGCCGCGGCCTTGCTGCGGCCACCTCCCACAACGGCGTTTAGCAGGACTAATCCGAGGCCGCTCACGACAACTGTACGATAAGCCGACTTCGCGGCCACTGAGGCTTGTTCGTACTGGAACGGACGGTCCAGTGAATAGAAACGGAGTTGCCAGAAGGCATTCCATGATCCGCCTACATCGGGCCTTTGTAGGACCTCCAAAAGCGAATGCAGGCGTTCCACTTTGCATCGTGGGAGGTAGTGATGGGCCGTTGATCAAGGCGAGCATTCAAGTAGCCGAGCGATTGCATAGCCGCAAAGACAACTTCTGGATCGGGGTCATCTAGGGCTTGAAGTAAAACGTGCGTCGCAGGGGCGGTGAGATCGTTCGGCGGCACGTAGTCCTTCCGGCCCAAATTTGGAATAGAACGTACGACTGCGACACGAACCTCGGGCGAGGAGGCTCGAAGAGCATCAGCCGCAATCGGCAGCGTCAGATGCCAATCGATCCCTTGCAGGGAATAGACCATATTCTGCTGCGATTGCGCGTTGCCCATGTTGGACATGACTGCTTCTTGCACTTTCGGCAGTTGATCCAGATCACCACGACGAACGAGAGCGGCCAGCAATTCGCAGCGGAGATCAGGATGCTGGTTGGGTGCGAGGTCCTCTAAAGCTGCATGGAGGAGATCATCGACGTAGGGGCTGTGCCGTTGCTCACTTAGGGTGAAGAGTTCGGGAAGCTGAAAGGGTTGGGTATCGGCACGGCTATCGTATACGCGGCTAAAGAGGCTGGCGGCTAGGCGCTGGAGCACTTTATTTGAAGGCGTAGGTTCCGCCGGGGGCGGAACTGTGACCCTAGCTCTTTCGATGCTGAAGCCAGAATGCTCCGGGCTAGTAAGCCTGCACGTGACCGCACACTGAAGAAAGAGGAGCATGTGACCACCAGTGGTAAGGTTTGGCGTCCACGGGCCACCCATCATCGGCTCCGGATTGTAATCGTAGGTCACATGCAGGATGTTGGTATTCGGCTTCCCCTTCAACGTCTCATCGAACTTCAGCACTGCGGTGACCTGCTGGCCCTTGGTGTGATCCGGGAACTCGATCGTGCGTAACAGATTGACGCTCTCCACGTCGGCAACCACGATAAGATTTGAATCGGCAGTGAGCTTCTGAATGTCTGGAATCGAGATGGGGCGACCACAAGCCGGTTGGCTCGATAGCGCGCCTAGTTGGAGAGCCAGAACTAGATTGAGGTAGGAACGGGTACTCATACGGTCACCTGTGCAGCCTCAAGTAGAGACACCGGCGTCTTCCTCCATGTTCCTTTGAGTCGTGGACACTCGCCTCTTCCTATGAATAGACAGTGGCCAAAAAGCAAGTCTGTCGCATTCAAGCAAGTGTCCGTGTAACGGGCTTATCGGAAACTTGGCCGCTGCCCGACCCGGATCGGTCCCGTGAAGTCGCATTAGCGGAAGTAATCCGGTTGGACCCCATCAGCACAAACGACCGTCTTCGGTGGCGTACCGGTCCTCAACTTCCCACAACCGCGTTTCTCGGGACCTATCCGTTGACCAATCACTTTAGGCTGGAGAAATGACGCAGCAAGGCTTCCCCGCGAACCACGCCATCGAGACAACCTTGCTCGGGCTTCAAGCGTTTCAGGTGGCCTTTCTCTGGATTCATGACTGGGTTCCGCTTGGGCGGCTGAATGATGTCGCTGCGGTTCGCAGCCAAGATACGAAGCAGCGTCTTGTGACTGTGACACTGATCCAAAGCATTCCGTGGACCTTGGGGCTGTGCTTTTCGTTCTCACATCTCGGACGGCCATACCCGGGCTGGCTGTACGGCTGGTTGTTCATCTCATATGGTCTTCTGCTACTCGGTCAAACCTTTGCATGGTGGGTACCCTACCTTGTTCGGCCTGAGCCGGAGCGCGCAGAGCGATACCGCATCATGTTCGGCAAGACGCACTCCTTTCTTCCGTTGCGCAATGGAATGGTCCCGAACACTGCCCACATCATGCTCCACATGGCGACTGCTGCGACTCTTATCTGCCTTCTCGTGAACTGAAGGGTGATCGAGAGCCGCATCGGTCCCGTGAAGTCGCATCATGTTGACGAATCCTCCATTCCTCACCGCGTTCACCCGCAACTTCCTCACACCCCGCTCAGCTACCATACGGACGTGCTCTCCTCAGCTCCCGCACCCCCCGTCGACCTCCGTAACAAGCGCGTCCTCGTCGTCGGCATCGGCAAAAGCGGCATCGCCGCCGCCCACTTTCTCAAGGACCGCGGCGCCCGCGTCACTGTCTCCGACAGCCGCCCTGCCACGACCATCGCCGAGCTCAACGCCCTCCTCGACGCCGGCCTCATGGTCGAAACCGGCTCCCACGGCCTGCTCACCTTCCGCCGCCAGGACCTCATCGTCGTCTCCCCCGGAGTGCCCCTGAATGTCCCCGAGCTGCAGCAGGTCCGCGCCCTTGGGCTCCGCATCCTCGGCGAACTCGAACTCGGCACCCAGTTTCTGCAGGGCGAAATCCTCGCCATCACCGGCTCCAACGGCAAGACCACGACGACCGCGCTCCTCGGCGAGATCCTGAAGGCCTCCGGCCGCCCCACCCTCGTCGGCGGCAACATCGGCCTGCCCGTCGTCGACATGGTCCCCGCCAGCACCCCGGAGACCGCGAACGTCCTCGAGGTCTCCAGCTTTCAGCTCGAAACCATCGAAACGTTCCACCCGCATATCGCGATGATCCTCAATATCACCCCCGACCACCTCGACCGCCACGGCGACTTCGCCACCTACGCCGCCGCCAAGGCCCGCATCACCGAAAACCAAACGCTCGACGATTTCCTCATCCTCAACGCCGAAGACAAGCCCACCCAGATGGTCGCCGCCAACTCAAAGGCACAAATCTTCTGGTTCAGCCCCTCACGCCAGGTCAAGCAGGGCGCCTTCGTCCACGGTGACAGCATCTACTTCCGTCTCTCTGAAGGCGCTCAGCCCGAACCCATCCTCCCCGTCGTTGAGATCCCCCTTGCCGGCGCTCACAACGTAGAAAACGTCCTCGCCGCCATCTGCGCCGCGCGCCTCGCCGGCGTCCCCGCTGCGACCATCCGCACTGCCGTCGCCGCCTTCCACGCCGTGGAGCACCGCCTGGAGTTCGTCCGCGAGGTTGCCGGTGTCCGCTACTTCAACGACAGCAAAGCCACCAACGTCGACGCCACCGCCAAGGCCATCGCCGCCTTCTCGGGCGGTGTCCACCTCATCCTCGGTGGCAAAGACAAGGACTCCGACTACACCGTCCTCGCCCCCCTCATCCGCGAGCGAACCAGAACGGTACTCACCATTGGTTCCGCCGCCGACAAAATCCGCTCGCAACTCTCGGGTACCGCCCCGATACTACCTGCAGGCACCCTCGAACAAGCCGTGACCCTCGCCCACGCGGAAGCCCAACCCGGAGACACCGTCCTCCTCGCCCCCGCCTGCGCCAGCTTCGACCAGTTCGAAAACTACGAACACCGCGGCCGCACCTTCAAAGACCTGGTAGCCAAGCTGGAGACTCCCGCGGCGAGCGAACAGGTTGTAGGTTCTAAGTTGTAGGTTGTAAGTGTTTCCGCAACCCCGAAGCCGTTGCTTGTTGCCTTCTTTGCTTGTCATTCCCCGAACGGGGAACCTGCTTCTGCCGTTGTCGTTGCCGTTGCGTTTCTAAGTTGTCATTCCCCGAACGGGGAACCTGCTGTTGCCGTTGCTTCTACTGTGCCGTTGCCTTCTCGCTTGTCATTCCCGGACAGGAAAACGCTTCCCGCAACCCAAACCGCCAAACCCACCACGAACCACTCACAACTTAGAACCTACAACCTAGAACTTCTATGGCAAAACGCGTCGGCGTCGACAAATGGCTCTTCGGCACAGTGCTCCTCCTTGTGCTTTTCGGCCTCGTAATGATCTTTTCCGCCTCGGCCGTCATGGCCAAAGCCACCGTGGGCTCGCCCTACGCCTACGTGCGTAGCCAGCTCCTCTTCGTCGTGCTCGGCATGGTCGCGCTCTTCGTTCTCATGCGCGTGCCTTACACCAAATACAACAACCCCAAGCTCATCTTCCCGATCATGGCCATCACCGGCGTCCTGCTGATCGTGGTCTTCGCCATGCCCGGCATGAACGGCGCCCACCGCTGGGTGCGCATGCCCGGCATCACGCTCCAGGCCTCCGAGCTCGCCAAGCCCGTCATCGTCATCTTTCTCGCCTGGTTCCTGCAAACCCGCGTCCATCAGATCGACGACATCAAGCAAACGATTCTCCCCGCCGCGCTCCCGCCGCTCGTCTACATTGCGCTCATCCTCAAAGAGCCCGACCTCGGCACCGCCCTCGTCTGCGCCGCCGTTCTGCTCATGATGCTCTACCTCGCCGGCATGCAGATGAAGTGGATCGTGATCGCTCTCGCCGCGGCCTCGCCGGTCATGTACTACATGCTCTTCCACGTGAAGTTCCGCGCGGCCCGCATGAAGGTCTTTCTCGACCCCGAAGCCGACCCCAAGGGAGCCGGCTTCCACATCCTCCAGTCCCTCATCGCGGTCGGCACCGGCGGCCTCCATGGAAAAGGCCTCATGGAAGGCGTGCAGAAGCTCTTCTTTCTCCCCGAACCCCACACCGACTTCATCTTCGCCAACATCTGCGAAGAGCTCGGCCTCCTCGGCGCCCTCTGCGTCCTTGTAGCCTTCTGCCTCCTCGGCTACCGCGGCCTCCGCACCGCCTACATGTCCACCGACCCCTTCGCCCGCTTCCTCGCCTTCGGCCTCACCACCGCCATCCTCGTTCAGGCCTTCTTCAACATGAGCGTCGTCCTCGCCCTCCTCCCCACCAAGGGCATCCCCCTCCCCTTCATCAGCTCCGGAGGCACCAGCGTCTTCGTCACCCTCGCCTGCATGGGCATCCTGCTCAACGTCACGCGAGAAATCGACTGAGGACAGGGCTGCGGGGGAGCAATGCTGCGTGCTGAAGAGCCGCGCAGCAACGCTGATGAGGTATAACTGTTACTCATGCGGTTCCAGTTTGACCCTGAGAAGAGCAAACGGCTCCGGGCAAACCCGCAACGAGGCATTGGTTTCGAAGAAGCGCAAGCGCTCTTCAACCGGGAGCACATCACTGACCGGCGTTCCGAAGATCCTGAGCAGTTCCGCGCCATCGGTTGGGTCGGTGGCACGCTGTATAGCGTCATCTACGAGGTCCGCCACGACGAACAAGGCGAGGTGTATCACCTCGTGACCTTGTGGAAGGCGACCAAAGAAGAAAGGAAAGCCTATGCCGAAAACATCAGCTAAGCCCGTCGACGCTGAGCAGATTGCGGAGATGGCGGACCGCGGGCAGGACATCTCCGCGCACTTCACCAATCAGTTCACCGTGGTCCGTCCGGCCGTCCAGCGGGTCAATGTTGACTTCACTCTGCCCATGCTC
The DNA here is from genome assembly GCA_964243455.1 of uncultured Acidobacteriaceae bacterium. Taxonomy (GTDB): domain Bacteria; phylum Acidobacteriota; class Terriglobia; order Terriglobales; family Acidobacteriaceae; genus Granulicella. The sequence goes on along the minus strand of CAXTGN010000269.1, from coordinate 1,603 downwards.
CAAGAACTGGACCGCGCAGCCGAAGAGCTGAACATCAGTCGGCAGGCGGTCATCAAGAGTCTGTTGCGGCAATCTCTCGATCAACATTACCTGGCCGCAGCTCATCAATCACGCGGACCGAGAACGAGGGCGTCCTAGGCTCCGCAGCTTGAGCATGACTTCGCGGCTCGCTTGAGGAACCCGTTCAGTATGAAGATTTACATCGACCTGCCCGATGAGCTTGTCGCAGTTTGGGCGCCTGTGAAAGCTCGTCACCTACGGGATGACCTATACCAGATCACTGAAGTGAACAGTGATCCAGAGGACACCAGATGGGCGTTCGACACAGGAGCAATCGTCCGTTGCCGCCCAACTCGCACCAGAGACGGCAAGCAAACCATTCTTGTAGCCCACGAACAGGTTTCCGAACAAACTCAACCTGAAATAGCAATGAGTCGTACGCCACCATCCCAAGCTATTCGCATCGCCATCGCCGGAGGCGGCACCGGTGGCCACGTCATCCCCGCCCTCGCCATCGGCCGCGAACTCCGCGACCACCACAACGCCGAACTCCTGTACATCGGCACCGCCCGCGGCCTCGAAACCAAACTCGTCCCCGCCGCCGGCTTCCCGCTCAAACTCGTCCGCTCAGGCCAACTCAAAAACGTCTCCCTTAAGACCCGCCTAAAGACCTTCGCCGATCTTCCGCAGGGCGTGCTGCAATGCCTGCAACACCTCCGCACCTTCAACCCCCAGGTCGTCGTCGGGGTAGGCGGCTACGCCTCCGGCCCGGCTATCCTCGCCGCGGCCATCCTCCGCATCCCCACCCTCGCCTACGAACCCAACGCCGTCCCCGGCCTCACCAACCGCATCGCCGGCCGTTTCACCTCCGCCGCCGCGGTCAACTTCCCCCAGACCACCCAGTTTTTTCGCAACGCCGAGGTCACCGGCGTCCCCGTCCGCCCCGAGATCTTCGAGATCCCCCCCAAACCCGCCGACCCCGGCCCGGACACCCCACTCCGCCTCCTGGTCACCGCGGGCAGCCAGGGCGCCGCCGTCTTCAACGATCTCCTTCCCCGCATCGCCCACCGCCTCCTGCGCGAGCTTCCCACCCTCACCCTCGTCCACCAGGCCGGCCCCCGCCACCTCGAAACCACCCGCGCCGCCTACGCCCAAACCGGCCTCTACACCTCCGCCCCCACCCAAAACGCGTCATCTCGACCGGAGGCGCAACGCGCCGTAGTGGAGAGACCCCCGTATTCTGCCCCGGACGCCACAGACACCTGGGTGCCCCAATCATCGCCACAGGCCATGATGGGGCTCAACCAAGCTCCCTCAAGGGACACGCCCGCCATCACCGTTGAAGCCTTCCTCGCCGACATGCCCGCCCAGTACGCCGCCGCCGACCTCATTCTCGCGCGCTCGGGCTCCACCGTCGCCGAGCTCTGCGCCGCCGGCCGCGCCTCGCTTCTCGTCCCGTTCCCGCAAGCCGCCGACGACCACCAGCGCCGCAACGCCGAAGTCCTCGCCGGCGCCGGCGCCGCGGAGATGCTCCTTCAGGCCGACGTCACCGAACACACCCTCTTCGAAGCCCTGCTGGCCCTCTTCACCGACCACCCCCGCC
>CAXTGN010000268.1:2216-7095 GCA_964243455.1 uncultured Acidobacteriaceae bacterium | reverse complement strand
CCGGCTGCCGAGCAGAACGTTCACGATGCGTCCCCGTCCGAAACGGCCTTTCCAGCCCGCGCTGGTCCGCAAGCTCATCCGCGCAACGCCGCTCAGCGCCTTGCGGACGCACACCGTGTACGCGTTCAAAAATCCTTCACGAAGCCCACTGTATTCCTGCACGGTATTGAACTTGCGCTGACCCGGGGGGGCATTCAGGAAGTAGGCCGTCGTGGCGATGTGGTGCGGATTGTCGAAAAACAGATAAATGCCCAGCACGTTGCCGTCGAGCGCGGTACGGTCAAAACCGTAGATCTCAAACCCGTTCAGGGTGGGCTTCAGCTCGTAATTACGCTTCGTGTCTTCCCCGGTAGCGTTGATCTTGTCGAACTCACTGACAAGGTCGGCCTTCTCCGCCGTGTAGGTCGCTGCCGGCAGCTGCTCGATCTTCACATTGGCGAAAGGGACGCCGGCGCTGAAGCCAAACGCAGCGAAGACACCATCCGCGATGTTGAGCTTCTTCGGGCCGGTCAGCGTCTGTGCGGTACGGGCCATAGGTGCCTGCGGCAGTGGCGTTGTTTGCAGCAGGTCGGGTCCACCAGGCACACGGCAGCCTGTGTACGGCTTGAACACCGCGGGTGTCGGCCTCGAAGCGGACGCCTTCACGGGCGCGGCAGGCTTTGCGGATCTTTGGGCTGGGAGCGGCAGTGCACAGGCAGCGGCTGCCAGAACAAGCGTGTGGCGAAACAACATGCTTCGAGGGTACCCCAAGCCTGGGGCCCTATCGACATATCGCTTGAGGAGCAGAGTTGAGCAGGCGAGAGCTAGGGCTGTCATGCCCTTCAGCAACTCAGGCCATCCGCTTGCTGCCCAGGCCTTGAGAGGAATCTCTTCGTCCGCCCCTTGTTTTAGTTTGTCATCCCGTAGCGAAGCGAAGGGATCTGCTTTGGTTAGTCCCCTGTTTCAACTTGTCATCCCGTAGCGAAGCGAAGGGATCTGCTTTCTGGGCGCCATCGCTTCTTCAATCAAGCAGCCGGCCTCCGCTCCGCACGGATAATCGCGAGGCCTCGTTCTGCAGCCCCAAGCTCCCAACAGGAGCTACGGCTGAGGCTTCTGCGGCTGCGCCGGCTGCCCCTTGTCAGTCTCCGTGGGGATCTCCTCGCCGTTGTACTTGATCGTCACGCTGGTGTGGAACTGCTTGTAATCCGTGTAGCGCACCGTGGCCCGCAGGTGCACATCCTGCGCCAGGTAGCCGTTGCCGCCCGGAAAATGCAAAACGCCTTCCGCGCGGGTGTAGGTGGGAAACCAGTACTTACCGTCGATCTGCTGGTAGTAGGTGGTAAACGGCGGCGAGATGTCCTCATGGCCACGACGGACATCCTGGGGCACGTTCAGGCCGTTAACCAGCACAATTTCCATGTCCTGCTGATCGACCCAGACCTTGCCCTGAAAATATCGGTGACCCTTGACGATCTGCTTCGGCGCGACGTCAAAAACGTAGGTCTGGAGGTCATCCACTTTCTGCTGGCCCAGGTAGTTGATGTTGTAATCGGGCAGTTGCGGCGTGGTCAGAATGAAGGGTAAACGGTACTTGATGTCGTTCAGGTCGTTTTCACTGATGATTACGCGCTCAATGGTGTTTGCGGGTGCGAACACAACGTGCTCCACGCGCTTCCCGGCATTGTCGAAGGAGATGTCCGACGTCTCCTGCCACTCGCCGTCCGGCTTGCCGTTGTCGTCATTGATGGTGTCCATCTTGACGAGCTGGCGAAAGATGTACTGGTCGCGCGCATGCTCGAATTTGCTCTCCTGCTCGCCCATGCGCTGGATGATCTCCGCGACAGTGTGCTTGGTCGGCTGGGCAGGATCAAGCGGGCCAAAACCGGCGATGCTGGACTCATTATTTTGAGCATGGGTGAGCGCCGCGGGCGAGAGAACGAGAGCAAAGGCGAGAAGAGCGTGTCGAATGCGCATGAGGGAGCCGTGGCGGCGGCGGGAGCCGTCTGTTGTTACAGACGTGCGCGGGGCGAAAATGATTCGAGGGTCGCAGTTCGGCGGCTCGCGCTGAAAGGGTGGCACGGATGGCGTTTGGACGGGCAAAGGCAAAGCGGCCGCCGCTGGATGAGTCGGGGCTGCTGGAGTATGCAGTGAAGTCACTCGCCAGTCGCATGAAAAGCGAGCGCGACCTGCGCCGCAACATGGCGCAACGAGCCGAGCCCGGCGAGGAAGGCGCCCAGGCGATGGACGCTGTCCTGGTGAAACTGCGGGAGCTCGGCTACCTGAGTGACGAGCGCTTCGCTGCCGACTACAGGAAAACGAGAAGTTTGGCCGGCGCCGAGTGCAGCAGGGGCTCATGCAAAAGGGTGTCGCCGCCGCCACCGTGAACGAAGCCGTCGGCAAGGCCTACGACGAGGTGGACGAGGTCGCGTTAGCGCGGCAGTTCGCCGAACGCAAACGCATGAAGAAGCCCGAGAACGAAAAAGAGACAGCCCGCGCCATGCGCCGGCTGGTCGCGGCAGGGTTCTCAACGCGGGCCGTGTGGGCTGTGCTGCGAAGCTGGGGTGCCGAGGTGGAGGAAGTGGATGTGGACGCCGGTACGGAGTCGCTTGAGAACTAGGTCCCATCCATTGGCATTGACCGGCGTACCCGCGGTACAACGCTTTGTGGGCATCGACTGGTCGGGACGTGTCGATGCCGCCGGCCAGCGACGCCACATCTGGGCAGGCATCTGGACCGTGTTGACCACCGGCAGGGTGAAGGTGCAGCTGGAGGCCGGGCGCACGCGCGACGAGGTCGGCGACTGGCTGACCTCGCAGGCTCGCGGGACCCCGCGCATGGTCATCGGTATCGATTGCTGCTTCAGCTACCCGGCGTGGTTTGTGCGGGAGCAGGGATGCACGGATCTGCTCGAGTTCTGGCGTCTCGTGGCCGGCGGCAAAGGCGAAGAATGGCTGCACGCGGCCTGCGAAGACAGGCGTTTCTGGGGCAAGCCGCACAAACGCCCCCAGGCCTTTGGTGGAGAAGGATTCCGCACCATGTTCCGCCACGCCGATTGGGACAACAAGATCGCCCAGTCGCTCGAGAACGGCGACCCCGAACGCGCCGCCAAAATGAAGGGCATCACGCCAAAATCGCCCTTCCAGATCGGCGGCTCGGGCAGCGTAGGCACGGGCTCATTGCGGGCAATCCCTGTCCTGCTGCGGCTGCACGACGCCGGTTTCCGGGTATGGCCCGTCGAGGCCGCCGCCTTTGCGGAGGAGCCGAGGCCGTTGCTGGTCGAGGTCTGCACGCGACTGATGACGGGCGCCGTGGCTAAGTCCAACCCGGAGGCACGCAAGCGATATCTCGCCGCGCGCCGGCGTGAGGATCCGCTTTTCGCCCATGTCGGCCGGGCGGTGATGCGCAAGGCAGAAGGCTCTGAAGATGCGTTCGACGCGCTGCTGACCACCGTCGAAATGGTGCGGCACGCCGAGGAGTTTCCTCGGTTGCAGGCGACGCCCGACCCGCAGCTTAGGCTCGAGGGCAATACCTGGCGGCCGGGCGTGGACTAGCCGTGTCAGCTCAGCAGGGACGCAACCTCAGTTTGCGAAAGGTTGAATGGATTGCGGATGAGCACGCCTTCCAGCATGCGGCCGTCCTGAAGGTCTTCGCTCAGCAGCAGCTTGCAACCTGCACGTCGCGCCGTAGCCCAAAGCACCGCATCCCAGAACTGGAGCCCGTGCTGTTGGTGAGCGGACAGGGCGTCAAGAATGTCGTCACTTGTGGCAGCAACGGTTCGGAAGATCTCCCGCAGGTCTTCAAGAAGCTCCTGTGCTTGCGGAAGCAAGTCCCGACGCTTCTTCGCAGCTGAATTGCAAACCTCGCCCAGGGTTTGTATGGGCACGATGCACCGTTCCGGGTCTGCGTGCCCAATCAGTGTTTGCGCCAGTTGATGTTTGTGTGTGGCTCTCTTATCCAGGGCGTAGAACAGAATGTTTGTGTCGAACGTATACCGATCAGCGTTCATGTCGCTCGTCGTAGGTGTATGGACCGCCCCAATCGTGGCCCGCGTCCATCAGGGCAAGCAAACGCTTACGGGCAGCTTCCTTCTTGGGGTCCAGCTTCTTGCCGGTATAGGGCACGATTTCGGCAACGGGTTCCCCACGGCGAGTAAGCACAAGGCGTTCCCCGGCTTCCACTTCAGCGATGCACGCGGAGAAGTTCTGATTGGCTTCCCGCAATGAGACCTCGCGCATGGTGCCCTCCTAGAAAGCAGTGTAGTACGTAGTGCATTCGCTCCGCACTGCTAAACTGACCCTCTATGCGTCCTTTGTCCGGCAACCAGATCCGTGAGGATTTCCTGCGGTTTTTCGAAGGCAAAGGGCACCGCCGCGTGCACTCTTCCTCACTCATTCCGGCCAACGACCCCACCCTTCTCTTCACCAACGCGGGCATGAATCAGTTCAAGGATGTCTTCCTCGGCGCGGAGCGGCGCGACTACACACGCGCAGGGAGCTCGCAGAAATGCGTACGCGCCGGCGGCAAGCACAACGACCTCGAAAACGTCGGCTTCACCCGCCGCCACCACACCTTCTTCGAGATGCTCGGCAACTTCAGCTTCGGCGACTACTTCAAGCGCGACGCCATCGCCTATGCGTGGGAGCTGCTCACCTCCGACCACTGGTTCGGCATCGACCCTTCCAAGCTCTACGTCACCGTCTTCGAAGGCAATGAGGCTGTCCCTCGCGACGACGAGGCAGAGCAATTCTGGATCGACATCGGCGTTCCCAAAGAGCGCATCTTTGGCATGCCGGCGAAGGACAACTTCTGGCAGATGGGCGACACCGGCCCCTGCGGCCCCTGCTCGGAGATCTTCTACGACCACGGCGAGGGCATCCCCGGCGGCCCGCCCGGCAGCCCG
>CAXTGN010000268.1:0-2206 GCA_964243455.1 uncultured Acidobacteriaceae bacterium | reverse complement strand
AGTCCCCGGCGAAGACAAGCCCTTCCCTCAGGACGACCAGCGCTACGTCGAGATCTGGAACCTCGTCTTTATGCAGTTCGACCGCGCCAGCGACGGCACCCTGACGCCCTTGCCCAAGCCCTCCATCGATACCGGCATGGGCCTGGAGCGCATCGCAGCCGTGTTGGAGGGCAAGCTCTCCAATTACGAGAGCGATCTGTTCACACCGTTGCTCGCCGCCGCCGCGCGCCTGACAGGCTTCAAGGCATCCGGGGAAGCCACAAACACGGGCAACACCCAAACTGCGTCATCTCGACCGGAGGCCGCAGGCCGTAGCGGAGAGAACCCTGTATTGTCATCAGCCGAGATCGACCGCCTCGCCGTCAGCGACGAAAAAGGCGCAGCCTCGCTCCGCATCATCGCCGACCATGCCCGTGCCGCCACCTTCCTGATCTCCGACGGCCTGCTTCCCGCCAACGAACATCGCGGTTACGTGCTGCGCAAGATTCTCCGCCGCGGTATCCGCCACGGACGCCTGCTCGGTCAGGAAAAGCCGTTCATGCACGAAATGGTCTATGCCGTGCGCGACGAAATGCAGGCCGCCTACCCCGAGCTGAAAGAGACGGCAGAACGCGTGAGCAAGGTCGTGTTCGCGGAGGAGCAGCAGTTTGCACGTGTCTTGACCGACGCTTACCTCAGCTTCGAGAACCTGATGACTACGACGGTCCATTTGGCCGGTGGTCGCGCCGCAACCATCGATGGTGAGGAGGCTTTCCATGTCTTCGAGACATATGGCTTACCACTCGACTTTATGGTTGATGCCGCTAGGGACAGGGGCATCGCTTTCGACACCGAAGGCTTCGAGCGCGCCATGCAGGAGGAGCAGGCCCGCGCCCGCGCCTCCTGGAAGGGCGGCTCGCAAAAATCCGCCGCGCCCGTCTACCGCGAGCTCGCCAAGACCGAGTTCGTCGGCTACGGCGCCACCCGCATGGACGGCGCCCGCGTCCTCGCGCTCGTCAAAGACGGCGTCGGCGTCAACGCGCTCCAGCCCGGCGAAACCGGCGAAGTCGTGCTCGACGCCACCAGCTTCTACGCCGACTCCGGTGGCCAGGTAGGCGACGTCGGCTGGCTCTACGCCGCGGATCACTCCACCTCCGTCGCCGAAGTTACAGGTTGCAAGAAGCCCGTACAGGGCGTCTTCGCGCACGGGGTTACGGCCAGGCACACCATCGCAGTCGGCGACACGCTCGACACCGTCGTCAACGCCGGCGTGCGGCATGCGACGATGCGCAATCACACCGCAACACACCTGCTACAGGCTGCCTTGCGCGAGGTCCTGGGCCGCCACGTCAAGCAGGCCGGCTCGCTCAACGACGCGCACCGCCTGCGCTTCGACTTCAATCACTTCACCGGCGTCGCACCAGAGGAGCTTGAGGAAGTCGAAAGCCTGGTGAACGCGCAGGTGCTCGCCAACAACCCCGTCGAGACCATGGTCGATGTCCCCATCGACGTCGCCGTGCACGAACTCGGCGCCACGGCCCTCTTCGGCGAGAAGTACGGCGAGTTCGTCCGCGTCGTCAAGATCGGCGACTTCTCCACCGAGCTCTGCGGCGGTACCCACACACACGCCACGGGCGAGATCGGCCTGATGAAGCTCGTCGGCGAGAGCTCCGTCAGCTCCGGCGTCCGCCGCGTGGAAGCCGTCACCGGCACAGGTTCGCTGCAGCTCTTCCGTCGCGATGCCGATGTAGCGCGCGTGGCGGGACAGATCGTCGGCGGCGACCTTAGCGCCGAGACCCTGCAGGCCAAACTCGCGCAAAGCGACGAAGAGCTCAGGAAGCTCCGTCGCGAACTCGAAGGGATGCGCATGAAGTCCGCCTCGGCCGCCAACGCCGACGCTGCCTCCAGCGCCGTCGAAGTCAAAGGCATCAAGGTGCTCGCACGCCGCGTCGACGCCCTCGACAAGAGCCAGATGCGCAACCTCGTCGACGAACTCCGCGGCAAGCTCGGCTCGGGCGTCGTCATCCTCGGCGCAGCCACGCCCGAAGGCAAGGTCTCCCTCATCACGGGCGTAACCAGGGACCTCACCGGCCGCGTGCAGGCCGGCAAAATCGTCGGCCAGATCGCTGCCAGGGTGGGCGGCAAGGGCGGCGGCCGGCCCGATCTGGCCGAAGCCGGCGGGAGCGACACAGGGGCGCTGGATGCTGCCCTGGAGGCCGCAGCCGGT
>CAXTGN010000267.1:0-7104 GCA_964243455.1 uncultured Acidobacteriaceae bacterium | reverse complement strand
TGCCCATAAGCCAGGGGAACAGGGCCGCGCCCAGTCCGGAGACGGCAAGCAGGGCCCCGGCTAGTCGCGGTTGCACAGGATGCCTGAGGAGCAACCCAAACGTTGAGGGAAAGACGGGGGCTAATGCCAATCCCAGGAGGACGCAGATAATCGAAAGGGTCGCGCCCGCATGCGTTTGGGAAAGTGCGAGGGTAAGAAGAAGACAGAGGACGAGGCTGACGACCTGGACGGAACGCTCGCGAAAGCGTTGCATAAGCGCTGAGGCAAGAACGCGACCGACGGTGAGTGCCGCCCAGAGTACGACGAAGCCGGATTGACCACCCAGGAGACGTCCACCAGCGAAGCGGAGCGAGAAGGTGGTGAGCCATGCAGTCAGACAGGTTTCCAAGCCTCCATATAGGAAAAGCAGGCCGCCGAAGGTGATAGCAATGCGGGTGAGTGGCAGGCGTGTTTCGGCTGGCACTGATCCTTGCGTGCTTGTTACACTCCGGCCGGTTGTCGGCCCGGGCTTCGCTTCGCTGCGCTCCGGCAAAGCTTGCAATGCATCGGACTGCGGCACTGTTGCGGAGAACAGGGTGAGGATGCCCGTTAGGGCGAAGAGTGTGGCCAGGCCGAGCGTGGGGCGGCGCCACCCGAAATTCGGCAGAAGCTCGGCGACGAGAATGCCCGTGGAAACTGCGCCAAAGCTCCAAAAGAAGTTCAGCAGCGCCAACACGGAGCCCGTGTGATCGGGCCACCGGCGCCCGGCAAGGATATTGGTGGAGGCGATGATCTCGCCGAGGCCCAGGCCTGTGAGGAACAAGGCAGGGAGCGCGAAGGCAAGGCCACTGGCGAGGGCGAAGGCGGCAAACCCAAGTGCGGCGAGGGCGTGGCCGGCCAGAATACCCAGGCGTAAGCGGTTTGGAACGGCTGTGCCCCCGACGAAAGCCCCGACGAACTTGGCAAGCAGCAGGAGGCCGCCGCGCTGGTCTGTGAGTTGCCATTCCTGCATGAGTCGCGGGAGCAGCGGGCCGAGCATGACGGTTCCCAGGCCGGCGAGCAGGAAGCTCGTGGCGAGGACGGGCGTGGGTGGGCCCTGTGTTGACCAATGGCCGCCTTGGGTGGTCGACCGTGTGGGTGTCGTCATCGCGGGCTCGATTGGGAGAGTAGCATGCGGTGGCGGATTGGCAGAGCATTGGCAGGCAAGAACTGGGGCGGGAGATTGAATCTCCTGGGCAGGTCCAGGTTGCGGCCTGTTGAGCTCAAATCACCTACTCACTGCACGCCACCTATGATCAGGAGAATGAGTGCGTGGGTGTTGCGTTTCAGTGGCAATCGATTTGAATGCATGCGAGTCGGGACGGCCCTGCTGTTTGCAGCGGTTCTTGTGAGTGGGTGCCGGAAGCATAAAGGCCTGCAACAAACCGCCGAGCCTGAGCGGCACTTTGTGCGGGGTCAGGTGATCGCGGTCGATGCGCCGCTGCAGTCGGTGTTGCTGGCCCACGAGGCCATCCCGGGATTCATGCCGGCCATGACCATGGAATACAAGGTGGCAGATTCGGCGGTTCTGGGCGAGTTGCACCAGGGAGATCGGATCGGGGCGGATTTGCTGAACGATCGCGACGCTGGAGGGCCCAAGAACCTGTGGCTGACGAACGTGGATGTGCTGGCCCAGGCACGCCCCGACTATAAGCCTGCGGTGCAGTATCACGTACCAGCTGTGGGTGAGACGGTGCCGGACTTCGCACTGCTGAACCAGTCCGCGAAGAAGATCAGCGTGGGGCACTTCAAGGGCAAGGTGCTCTTGCTGACCTTTGTGTATACGCGCTGTCCACTGGCAGATTATTGCCCGCGGATGAGCCGGAACTTTGCGGACATCGACAAGCGGCTGCAGGCGAACCCCGCACTATATGCGAGAACACACTTGTTGAGCGTGAGCTTCGATCCGACGTACGACACGCCGGGGGTCCTGCGGAGTTATGGCGGCGCCTATACGGGCAAGTACTCGCAGGAGACGTTTGGGCACTGGGACTTCGCCGCGCCACCTGAGGCGGAGCTGCCGAAGATGGAACAATGGTTCGACGTGGGGGTGACGCCGGCCGGCAAAACTCTGCAGCACTCATTGGCCACGGTGATTGTGGGCACGGATGGCAAGGTGCTCGCGTTCTATCCTACAAATGAGTGGACGGTGGATGCGGCGCTCGCGGTGGTCCGCGGCGCAGCTTCTTAGAAGGGGAAGACAGAATGGCAAGATTGACGCGGGTGTTTGGGGTTGTGCTGATTGTGTTGGGAATTGTGTATTTCGTACTTACGGGATCTCAGTATCCCACGCCGCTGATTCCCGCAGTCTTCGGCGTCTTGTTAGTAGTTTGCGGCTTCCTGGCGAACACGGAAGATACGAAACGTCGTATGTTGTGGATGCATATTGCTGTTTCGGCTGGTCTAGTCGGATTTCTGTTCCCGGCGATCCGAGGCGGGATGGCGTTGCTGCGGAACGTAAGCCTCACGGAAGTCCAGCATACGGCGGCACAGGAAGAGATTGTGATGGCAGTGATCTGTGGTGCGTTTACGGCGCTCTGTGTGCGGAGTTTCATTGTGGCACGGGTTGGGCGGACGGCGGCTGTGTAGCCGCGTTCCTGCCCCTTGAGGGATCGTCGAGGCTGCGCGCCCCGTTCCTGATCTTCAGGCTGAGTCGTGGGCAGGCAGTAAATCAGTCCGGCAGAGACAGTAGCGTTCATGTATTCGGGACCTACTCTGGCTGAAGCGTAGACTTGGGTCCAATATGAGTAGTTTTGGACCTTCAAGTATGGGAGGCGGTGCCCCGCGAATGCGCGCGGTGGATTCGCCGACGCGGGGTGGCGCGGTACGCGCCGTCGCGGGTGAGGCAAAGCCCAAGCCTAAGTTGAGCGCCGTCTTGCCGGAAGTGTGGCCGGAGATCAAGGCGCTGGTTCTGCCGCGGCGGGGGCTGCTGCTGGTGAGCTTCTGCCTAATGCTTGTGAATCGCGCGGCCTCGTTGGTATTACCGATCTCTTTTAAGCCGCTGATCGACACGGTCTTCATTCATGGCCGCATGGATCGCCTGCCCTTCATTGTCGCAGAGGTGCTGGGTGCGACGATTCTGCAGGGAATCACGTCGTATGCGCTGACGCAGACGTTGAGCAAGGCAGGGCAGCGTTTGATTGCCGAGCTGCGCGTACGGGTGCAGGAGCACATCGGACGCTTAAGCGTGAGCTTCTACGATGAGAATCGTACGGGCACCCTTGTCTCGCGCATCATGAGCGACGTTGAGGGTGTGCGCAACATCATCGGTACGGGAGTCGTTGATTTCGTTGGCGGCGTGCTGACGGCGATCTTTGCGTTCGCCTACCTGGTGCACTACTCGACGCGTATGACGCTTGTGACCTTCTTCATCATGCTGGCGTTTGCTGGTGTTGTGCAGCGGGCGTTCAAGACAATTCGTCCGATCTTTCGCGAACGCGCGAAGATCAATGCCGAGGTCACCGGCCGCCTGACCGAGTCGTTGGGCGGCGTGCGTGTGGTGAAGGGATATCACGCAGAGGCGAGCGAGGCGAAGGTGTTTGCCTCGGGCGTCGACCGACTGCTGAAAAATGTCATCAGCTCGCTGACGGCGCAGTCGCTGATGACGCTGTCTTCGACGGTGATCCTGGGCGTGGTCGGCGCAGTGGTGATGTGGATGGGTGCACACCTGCACGCGCAGGGCAAGCTTACGCCCGGAGATTACTTCAGCTACGTGATGCTGCTGGCATTTATGACCGCGCCGATTGTGGGGCTGGTGTCGATCGGCACGCAGTTGACCGAGGCCGTCGCGGGACTGGATCGCACACGTGAGGTTATGTCCGAAATCGAAGAGGATGCCGAGACCGGGCGGCGAGTTGCGATGGGGAGTATCTTGGGCGAAGTGCAATTCGATGACGTGCGCTTCGCGTATGTGGAAGACAAAGAGGTGCTGCACGGCATCAGTTTCACGTCGAAGCCCGGGACGGTGACGGCGTTGGTAGGATCCAGCGGATCGGGCAAATCGACGATCATCAGCCTGGTGTGCGCGTTCCACACGGCTACAAGTGGGCATGTGCTCGTGGACGGGATCGACCTCGCCGAGGTGCGGCTGGCAGAGTACAGGCGGCAACTAGGCGTGGTGCTGCAGGAGACATTTCTGTTCGACGGCACAATCCGCGAAAACGTAGTGTTTTCTCGCCCTGAGGCGACTGAGGAACAATTCTTGGAGGCGTGCCGCATTGCGCGTGTCGATGAATTCGCCGAACGTTTCGACGAAGGCTACGAGACAATCGTGGGCGAGCGTGGAGTGAAGCTTTCCGGTGGGCAGCGCCAGCGCCTGTCGATTGCGCGAGCGATCCTTGCGGACCCCCGCATTTTGATCCTGGATGAGGCGACAAGCTCGCTGGACTCAGAGAGCGAGGCCATGATTCAACACGGGCTTAGCTTCCTGATGAAGGGACGGACAACCTTTGTGATTGCGCATCGATTGTCAACCATACGGCGGGCAGAGCAGATTCTCGTGATCGAAGAAGGTCGCATCGTGGAACGCGGTACTCATGAAGAGCTGTATGCGCTACAAGGGCGCTATCGCGAGTTGTACGATCGCCAGCACGGCTTGGAGCGGAACCTGTTCCTGGCACCCGGTGAGGAAGATGTCGTTGCAGTTGGTGCCTGAACGATTCAGCCGCCCCGCGTTTCACCCCGTCGGACTGAACCCTTATGCGCAGAAAAAAGCGGTCCCTACTAGGGACCGCTTTCATTTTCTGCGGCTTACGAGTTGGTTTGCACTCCCATTTTCTGAGCAATGCCTTCAATCATCTGCGTGTGTTCCGCGATGACCTTTTCACCCTTGGCGACAGCGACCTTCAGGTTGGCATCCTCGGTAGAGTTTGCCTCATCCTGAAAGTCCCTCAGGTCCGCATGGTGATCTTTCACCATGGCTTCGACATACTGCTTGTCGAAATCTGTTCCGGACGCTTCGCTCAGCTTGTTGTACAGGTGCTGGTGCTCCGTGTTGAGTGAAATAGAGGGCTTCAGGCCAACCTGAGCCAGGAACGGAGCCATCTGCTTGCCCAGCGACTGGTGATCGTGGATCATCTTCTGCGCGAAGGCGCGAACATCAGCATTCTGACTCTTCTTGAGAGCAAGTTTTGCAGTCTCCACTTCGGTGACGTTGCCCTGTGAACTCTTCTCCAGGAACTCTTTATCGCTATGAGATTGCGCTATCGAGGAACCCGTCAATGTGAGCATGACGACTACACAGCATGCGATCTTCATCTCTTCTCCTTTCCCGCCCTGACGATAGTCTGTTTACATGCCGGCTGTGGCCCCGCCCATCTTGGCCTGCATCTTGTCGGCCATCGCGGTGTGCTGAGCGACGACTTTCTCGCCCTTCTTCACGACAGGCTTAAGCTGTGCGTCCTGTGTGCTGGATTCCTCAGCCTTGAAGGCGTCAAGCGATTTGTGGTGATCGGTATCCATTGCGGTCATGTACTGCTTATCGAAGTCTGCGCCGGAGAGTTGACCCATGGCGTCATACTTCTGCTGGTGGTCGGCATCCAGGGCTGTTGCAGGGGTCACTCCGAGCTTGTCGGCGCCGGGCTTCATCTCTGCCTCAAGCTTCTGGTGATCGGTGATCATCTTCTGTGCGTACGCCTTTACCTGGGGATTGGTTGACTTCTGCAGGGCGAGCTGGCTGAAGGTGATTTCGGTGTAGTCACTCAGAGAAGCCTGCATCACAAACTGTTTGTCCTGGTCTGCGGTGGGCGACGGCGACTGAGCTACTGCGACACCGACAAAAGACATACAACTCAGAGTCAAAGCACACATCGTTTGCATTTTCATGTTTGAACCTTTCCGTTCAGGGCCTCCGCGGGCCCGGTAGCGTACGAGTATGAGAATCCAGGGAAGGTGGGGCGCGTTGCATGTCGCGGGCCGAAACTCTTTATGCTGAAGGAGAGAGACTTGATGCCGCCAAAACAGAATCCTGTCATTGCTACCCCGCCCATCGCCGAACGTGAACCCCGCAGCTCGACGTGGCACGGCACGCCGCTCCACGATGACTACGCCTGGCTCCGCGACAAGGGATCGGAGCGCGTCACAGCCTACCTGGAAGCCGAAAATGCCTACACGGCCGACAACATGGCCGATACGGAGCCGCTGCAGAAGGAGCTGTATGACGAAATCCTGTCACACATCCAGGAAGACGACAGCTCCGTCCCGTACCGCGATGGAGCCTGGGAGTACATTTCCCGGACCGAAAAGGGACAGCAATACCCGAGGTACTGCCGGCGCCCGGTGGGCAGCTCCCGAGCTGGGGACGATACCGCCGAGACGGTCATTCTGGACGTGAACGAGTTGGCGAAAGGCCAGGCATTTATGGCCGTCGGGGCATGGGCACTTTCCCCTGACGGCCGGCTGCTGGCGTACACCACGGACAATACGGGCTTCCGGCAGTACACGCTACACGTCAAGGATCTCAAGAGCGGCGAGTTACTGCCCGATACCGCCCAGCGGGTGGGATCGCTGGCGTGGGCGGCGGATGCAAAGACGCTCTTTTATGCCACCGAAGACGAGCAGACCAAGCGGGAGGACCGACTGTTCCGGCGTGTAGTGGGGACGGCGGACGAGGGAACGGAGGTCTTCCACGAACCGGATGAGCGCTTCAATCTGGGTGTCGGGCGCACACGGGATCGCCGGTATCTGATCCTCGGCCTGGGCAGCCACACGACAAGCGAGGCCTGGTTTCTGGACACGGCAACGCCGGAGGCGAACTTCCAGCGAATTGCCGAGCGCGTGGACGAAGAAGAGTACGACGTGGATCATCGCGCGGGCTTCTTTTACATTCGGACAAACCAGCGCGCAGAGCAGTTCCGACTCGTGCGTACGCCGGTGGGCGCGACAGAGCGTGAGCACTGGGAGGAGTTGCTGCCCGAGCAGAAGGACGCGCCGCTGCGTGACATCGATCTGTTTCACACCTTCCTTGTGGCGGCGTACCGGGAGCGCGGATTGCCGGTGCTCCGTGTGTTCGGGATGGGCGATGACGGGAAGCCGATGAACGAACGGGAGATCCGCTTTCCAGACCCCGCGTACTCCGCAGGTGGTGAA
>CAXTGN010000266.1:0-7148 GCA_964243455.1 uncultured Acidobacteriaceae bacterium | reverse complement strand
AGTTGACCGGTGTGGGTGCGGATGACTTCTGGAACCAGAACATCGACGGCTTTGTCGAAGACTCCTGGAAGGTCACGCCCAGGCTCCTGCTCTCGGCCGGCGTCCGCTATGACGTGCAGCTGGTGCCCGGCCCGGACCTGCCGTATCCCGGAACGGCGGCGCAGGCGGCCGGATACCCGGCTGGAGCGCTGCCGCTGAACCCGAGCCCGGTGGCCTTTAACGCGACCTCGCAGATCAATCCGAATCTCCACATGGCCCAGCCCCGCATCGGGTTCAACTGGAACCCGCAGGAGGGCACCGTGATCCGCGGCGGATACGGCATGTTCTACGGCCAGATCTCGAACTCGTCGTTCTACACCGAGCGCCGGGAGAACGGCGTCTACCAGAAGCAGTACGGCCCGGCGAGCGCCTCCACGGCGAACCAGGCGTATAACACCAGCGCCTGCAAGGCGGGCGTAGCCTGCGCTGTGACGTACCAGAACCCCGGTATCTACAACACCTACCTGCCGGCCGGCGGCGTTCCGATCTACACGCCCCCTGGACCGGCGCCCACCAACCCGGTTACCGGGGCGGCCATCGCGATCCCGGCGGGCATTTCCTCGCAGCTTGCCGGTACGATCACCATCCGCGGACTGGATCCAAGCTTTACCAACCCGCTCTCCCACTCGTGGGACCTTACGGTGGAGCAGGCCCTGCCGCTTCACTCGACCTTGACGGTCGGGTATGTGGGCAATCGGGCGCTGCGCCTGCCCGTCTATGTCGACACCAACGTCGATCCGAACTCCGTAACGACAGCGCACAGCTACCAGTACACCAACCCGTATACGGGCCAGGTGTCTAACCAGGTCGTGCCGATCTATACGAATCGGCTGTACACGACGACAGGCACCGTGGCGACGGGCTTCTCGGTCGTGAACTCGAATTACCACTCCATGGTGGTCACCGTGCGCAAGCCGATGAGCCATAGCGTGGAGGTACTGGCAAACTACACCTGGGCGAAGGCCATGGATGGCGGCCAGACCTACGGCGGCAACGGCACCTTCAACGGCACCGATGCTCCGTTGATCCCGTTCGGGGAAGGCCATCGCCAGGGTCTGGGCGCGGAGTATGCCCGCTCCGATCTGGACGTCCGCAGCCGGTTTGTCGGCACGCTCGTCGCGACATCGAACCTGCCGATCGGCAACAAGTTTGCCGCCTATGCAGCCAATGGCTGGCAGTTGTCTGGAACGTATACCGCCCAGAGTGGTGAGCCCGTCACGGCGACGGTCAGCGGCGCGATCACGTATCTGACCGGTGGAAATCTCGGCAATCTGACCACGGATGCCGGCGTGACCAATGCGGCCTTCACGTCCGGCCCGAGCGCTCGCGTGCCGGACTTCATTGCCCGGCGCAACGGCTTTGCAGGTCCCGGTGTACACAACCTGGATGCTCGCGTGTCTCGTCAGTTCCCGGTCTTCAAGGACCGGTACCGGTTCGAACTGGCGGGTGAGGCCTTCAACCTCGTCAACCACCGCAACATCCTGTCGGTGAACAACGCAATCGTGGCCTACACCGCTCCCGGTACCAGCGGATGCCCCGCAGCCACGACGGGAAATGTCGGCTGTCTGGCGCCTCTGCCGACGTCATCGGCCCAATTCATGACGCCGTCGAGCACATCCAACGTGATCTACTCGGCTCGGCAACTCCAGCTCCTCGGGCGGTTCATCTTCTGAGGCAACTGGAGTGAAGCAGCAAAGGCCCGGCACCCCCGGGCCTTTTGCTTTTCTCGGTTCCCCCTCAGGCGGCCTGGTCGTCGGCGCTCTGCTTCGCGTCGTCCAGGACGACATGCACCGTGAGCCGGTGTCCGTTGCGGTATACCGTGAGGGTGACGGTATCGCCGGCACGGTGGGCGTTCAGGGCCGTGGAAAGGTCCTGCGCGTTCGTGATCTCCTGACCATCGAGCCCGACGATCAGATCGCCCCCGAGCATGACAGGCTGATTGCCCATGTACGCCTGCTGCGTACCTCCGTGAAGGCCGGCCTTTTGCGCCGCGCCACCGGGGAGAACGCGCTCGACGAGGATGCCGTAGTCCGCTGGAAGCCCGATCTGTTGGGCAATGCCAGGACCGATCTGCAGGCTGACGATATCAAGCGAGGGCCGGCGTACTCGCCCGTAGGTGGCGAAATCGCTGAGCACGGCCTTGGCGGTCGAAATAGGAATCGCGAAGCCGATGCCGGCAGACTGATCGGCGCCGCCATTGGGGTTCGAGGCAATCAGGGTGGTGATTCCGATCACCTCGCCATGTGAATTCAGCAGCGGTCCACCCGAGTTGCCGGGGTTCACAGAAGCGTCGGTCTGGATGGCGTCCTCGATCTTGTTGCCGGAGGGCATCTCGATGGAGCGGATGGCCGAGATGATCCCGCGAGTCATCGTGCCGTTGAAGCCGAACGGGTTTCCGATCGCATAGACCTGCTGGCCGACAACGAGGTTGGTGCTTTCGGCGAGAACCGCCGGTTGCAGGTTCGACGAGCCCTGAATCTGCAGAAGGGCGAGATCGTGGTTCCGGTCGCGGGCCACGACTTGAGCCTTGAACTTGTGCTTGTCGGCGGTCGTGACTTCGACGATCTGGGCGCCTTCGATCACGTGATTGTTGGTCAGGATGTGCCCCTGCTTGTCGAGGATGAATCCCGAGCCCTGGCCCTGCTGCGGCACCGCGCGATAAAAGAAATCGTACGCAACCTGGGTCGAGGTGATGTTCACCACGCTGGGCAGCCCACGCTTATACACGGCGATATTTTGCTGCTCTTCCGGGTCGAAGGCAGGCGCGGCGCTCGCTACCGTGAGGTTGAACTTGCCGAGCGGGCCGTGCATCTCTTCTGTTGCCGCATTTGTTGCCGCATTCTCGACTGCGGGGTGAAGCAGGCCGGCAAACGTCCCCGACGTCGGGAACCACCGGCCTGAGAGGTAATAACAGCCAAAGAGAACGAGCAACACGAGCATCACAGGGCGAAGTTTCATGGGTTCACGACTCACACGTACGGCGCTAAAGCTTTTCAAACGTGCTTTGGTGATTTTAGTCGTCCTCTGGGCCTCAACTGCCCGCGATTCGAACCCCGAAGTCGCAGGAGTTTGTCCGAAGGCCGAAAAAAGGGTTGCACGCTCTTTGTAAAAAAAGCTTGTTATGCGAAGCTACTGGTGTCTCGATCAATTCCAGTCGTCCGTAGTGTGAACAGGTACCGGGGGCTCGTTTCTGGTAAGGCTGAACTACATTCTGCGCCTTCTGAGTCTGTATGGCGCTCTCAGCTTGTTGATGGCCGCCATGCCGCAAGGGGCCAAGGGGCAGGGCACAGACGCCGCAGTGCTTTCGGGCACAGTAACCGACCCCACAGGGGCAGTGATCCGTGGCGCTGTGGCGCACCTGAAGCCGAGCGGTATATGGCGCCACGGAACGGAACGGGAGCAGTCGAGCGACGGGTCGGGCACGTTTCACTTCCAGGTGCCAGCCGGGTCCTATGTGCTGGACGTCCAGGCTCCTGGCTTCTCTCTATACAAAACTCCTGTACTTTCCCTGAAGCCGAGCGGAAACGTCCACCTGCCCGTGCGACTGAGTGTGGCGGGCCTGCAGCAGGAGATCAGCGTGCTGGAGGATGCGACCTCAGGATCTGCCAGTCTGGAAAACTCCGCGAGCGCCCTTGTCTTTGAGGGAGAGCGGCTCAGCCTGCTGTCAAACGATAACGAAACACTTCGTCAGCAGTTGCAGGCCCTTGCAGGCGGCCTCGGTACGCCGGACTTCGTCATCAATGGCTTCTCGGGCGGGCGTCTGCCGCCGAAGTCCTCGATTCGGTCCATCCGGATCAATGACAACCCGTATTCGAGCTACTACTCGGATTACGGCGGGTCACGTGTCGAGATCACGACGAAGGCAGGTGCTGACCGGCTGCATGGGTCCGTCATGTTCAGCGGCACAGATCAGCCGCTGGATGCACGCAACCCGTACACATTCGCGAAGGCGCCCTTCTACGACTTCCAGCAGGATGGCAACCTGAACGGGCCGATCGGCAGGAAAACCTCGTTTTTCCTTGCGGACACGGTGGAACGGCTGGCCAACAACAGTGTGGTGAACGCGGCCGATCCGGCTGCGCCCGCAACGCAGATCTCAACCACGGTCCCCTCGCCCCAATCGACGCAGGTGTATTCCCTCCGCCTCGACCGGCAGTTCACTGAAAAGAACTACGGCTTCATCAGGAATGAGTGGAGTCAAACGCATGTGGCCAACAGCGGCATCGCGCCGTTGATCCTGCCGGACGCGGCCTTTGCCATGAACACGCTGACGGACTCGCTCCAGGCCGCCGACACCCAGGTGCTAGGCCCACACGCAGTGAACGAAGCGCGTTTTCAGTACCTGCGCACACGGGTTCGCCAGGATCCCAACAGCTATCTTCCCTCCGTGATCGTGCAGGGCTCGTTTCAGAGCGGTGGCGTGCCCTCGCAGCAACTGCGGGATGGGCAGGACGCGTACGAAATGCAGGATCTGTTGGATGTCGATCACGGTCGGCATGCGATCCGGGCAGGCTTTCGCGTCCGCGCCTTACGCGATGCAAACCGGTCGAGCGCCGGGTTCAACGGGCAGTACACCTTTCCGGATGTCGCCTCCTATCTTGAAGGGCAGGCGACGCAGTACAGCCAGACCGTGGGACAACAAAGCGCGGTGCTCACCACGGCCGAACTGGGCTTCTATGCAGAAGACGACTGGAAGATCACGCCCAACCTGACGTTCAACTATGGCTTTCGGTTCGAGAGTCAATCCGCCATTCCCGATGGCAGTGACCCGGCGCCGCGGGTGGGTTTCGCCTGGGCCGTGCTTCCGGGAAAGAGCAAGACGCCCGTCGTGACCCTTCGCGGTGGGTACGGCATCTTCTACAGCCGCTTTCCGGCGGCGCAGTTGCTGCAGTCGGTACGGCAGAACGGCACGCGGCAGGTGGCCTATGTGGCCCAGAACACCGGGTTCGACCCCTCTGGACCGCCTCCGGGACTCGTGCTCTCCGCCGCTGAACCGACGACGTTCATGGTGAACCCTCGGCTGCGGTCGCCCTACCTGCAGGTAGCCGGGGTCTCGGTAGAGCGAGCTGTGGGGCACTATGGGACGGTATCCGCGAATCTGCTATTTGAGCACAACTCGCACGATTTTCTTACGCGCAATCTGAATGCTCCGCTTCCAGGGACGTTCCTCCCCGGAGATCCTTCGGGCGGCGTAAAGCCACTCGGCGCCGGGAACGTGTACGCGTTCTCTTCCGACTCAAATGGCAATCTGGAGCGCTTTTATCTGAATTATCGCTTCCAGATCACCTCTCGCCTGTTTGCCTTCGGGGTCTTCGATGCGGACAAGAGCTTTGACGAAGCGGACGGAATCGATCAGTTTCCTTCGAATGAGTACAACCTCAGGCAGGACTACTCCCGAGCTGCCCTGGACCGTGCACAACTGTTTACCGGCGGATTTCAGTGGCTGCTGCCCTACGGGGTGCAGATTACTCCCTTTCTGTATGCGCACTCGGGTGCGCCCTTCAATGTCACCACCGGGCAGGATCTCAACGGAGACACTATCTACAACGACCGGCCAGGAACCGCCACCGGCATAACACGCCCCTCTGTTGTCCCAACCGCCTTTGGCAACTTCGACGTCTCCCCGATTCCCGGACAGCCTGTGCTGCCGCGCAACTTCGGTACTGCGCCCGGCTACTTCTGGCTGCAGTTGCAGGCGAGCAAGGATGTTCATCTGGGCCCAAGGCCGGCTGCGCAGAGCGCCGGACCCGGCGGTAAGCCCAGTGCGGTGCCCGACCGGCCATGGGACCTGAACTTCGCCATAGAGGTGCATAACCTGACTAATCACAACAACCCGGGTCTGCCGGTAGGTGTCCTTTCGGCACAGCCCTGCGGTGGGAACGGCACAGCTGGCTGCGCCTGTTCTTCAGGGCAGTGTCCGCTGGTGCCATCCCCCTACTTCGGGCACTCCTTATCGCTGGCGGGCGACTTCAGCCCGATCACTGCGTCAAATCGCACCATTCTGCTGCAAACGACCTTCACCTGGTAACTTCATCCCCTCTGCTGTGAGGTCGCCATGTGCACGAATCAACCCGCGTGAAAATCTTCGGCTGAAGGTGTAGAGCGCTCACGTTATGCCGGATATGCAGCGCAAGTTGTATTACGTGTTCTGGCGGGCGCGCGTTACCGAGAGGCCAGGTGCTCTTCAAAAAATGCAACCTCTGTGCCCTGTAGTCTTTGGCGCTTTGAGCCGATAAACGCAACAGCACGATTTCTTCCCAAGCGATACGCGGAGGTCATGCTGAGGGTATGTCGGTATGCACGATGAGCTGGTTCTGGTGCTGCTTCTGGGAGTGATCCTTCTGGCACTGGGCAGTGTCTCCATGCTGGTGGTGCGGCTCTCGAGCCCGAATCTGCAGGGAATGGGACGCTTCAGCGCTTCGTTTGCCGCGGGTTCCGTTGGGGCGGGACTGTTGCTGCTCCATAGCGTGCCCGTCTTGAGCCTCGTCCTGTCCGATGTTGCGTTGCTGGGCTCATTCGTGATGCTGCATGTAGCGGTCTTGCAGTTGTTTTCAGCGCGACCCAGGCCCGTGTGGCCCGGGTTGGCTCTACTCGCTGTTCAGGTGGTGGTAGACGTCCTGCAACTCGCGGGGGTACTTGACCCCCACCTGCGCGTGGTGGTGTTCGGGCTTTTGATGGCGGCGCAGGCGGGAACGACTGCTGTGATTCTGTGGCGCCTTTCGCGGGGAAAGGCACGAGTGCCCGCAATCTATAGTGTCTTCGTCCTATCGAGCTTCGGCGTCTTCAATCTGACGCGAAGCGCGCTGGTGGCCTCCGGCTGGCTGGCGGTGCACTGGAGAGATTGGCTCAATTTCTGGGCGTTCGCTTTGTATCTCTCTGTCGCGCTCGCACTGGCTTTTGGCTTCTTCTGGATGACAACGGCCACCCTGACCGCGGAGGTGGAACATCTTGCCAGCACCGATCCACTTACCCGCATCTACAACCGCAGAGTCTTTCTGAGGTGGTGCGAAAAGGAGTTGTTGCGAAGTCAACGATCCGCGATCCCATTCTCCGTTCTGATGGTGGATCTGGACCACTTCAAATGCATCAACGACAACTTCGGGCATCAT
>CAXTGN010000265.1:3381-7155 GCA_964243455.1 uncultured Acidobacteriaceae bacterium | reverse complement strand
CGACCTGCAAACCGCCGTGCTGCGCGACGCGGCCGGCGATCAAACCGTCCATCTGCTGCTACGCAATCGCCTCCCCGACCCATCCCTGATCGGCACCCTGCCCGACAGCCGCCCCGGCTACAACCTCAACCTCCGCCTCCGCGTCATGACGGCCGATGGCAAAGCTATCTACGAGCGCCGCGAAGATCTCATCGGGGCCGTCTCCGACGCCGCCGCCAAAGCCGCCCGCGAGAAAATCTTCGCAGCCGAAGCTCGCTTGCCCCTCGTCCCCGGTCACTACACCGTCGAGGCCACGCTGACCAACGCATTCACCCACAGTTCCACGCGCAACACCGCGTCCGTCACCGTGCCCGACAACATCCACGACTCCCTCGGGATCTCCGGGCTCATGGCCTATCGAGGCGCGCCTGTGCGCGACATCGGCGGCCAACTGCCCTTCACCGTCGCGGAGATCCGCTTTCCACCCCGCGGGGAACGCACCGTGGACCTCCGCCTCGGCGAAAACCTCCCTCTCGCCTTCCAGATCTGGCTTCCGGCGGCAGATAAGACTGGCCAGCCTCTCCCGCCCGTCCTCCATGCGCAATACGTCCTCGCGCCCCTCAGCGAGTCCGCTGACGAGAGCCGACGCCTTACCGAAGACGAAGACATCAACGTCAAAGAGGCAGACCGTGCCGGCAACCTCCTCACCGGCCACAAGCTCGGGACCACGTCCTTGCCCGTCGGCACCTACCGCCTGATGCTCAAGCTCACCGCCCCTGGCCGGACCGGCGCGGCCTTTGGCTCCATGACGGTCCACATCGTGCCCTCCTCCCAGCCCGTGGATCTTTGGACCGCCTACGGCGAAGAAAGCGCCGACCCGGTCTGGCAGGACGACCTCCTCCGCGGCATTTCGGCGCAAGTTCAGGGCGACAAGACCCGAGCCGCGGCCTGCTTTCGATCCGCCCTCCAGCAAAACCCCGACGCCACCGAGGCGCGTTCCCGTCTCGGAGCCCTGGAAAAAGACCTCGCCCAGCAAACGCCCGCAAAATGATCGCCGATCTCCCGGACAGCAAATCCGAAGCAACGCCAGTTCGCCCCCAGCGCGAGCGCCCCTGGATGCCAGCTTCAAATTTCCATAGATTCCTCACTCCCGCATACGCAAACGCGGAAATCTACCCCCTGCAATCCCTTCATCTCGAAGCGAATCTACAACTTCCGTTTGGCAGTTAGCTTGCTACTCCATGGCTAGGATCTTCCCCTGGAGTTTGCGCTTGTCCCAGAAAAACCGTTTTTCTTTGTGTGCCTCGTTGTCCCTTGCACTTCTCACGAGCCCCGCCCTTACGATTCATCCTTTGCTCGCTCAGGTGACGTCCACCAACGGTGGTTCCATTCAGGGCACCGTGACGGACTCCAGCGGCGCCGTCGTCCCGGCCGCCGCCGTCGACCTCATCTCGACCGATACCGGTTTCAAGAAAAACGTCGCGGCAGACGCGTCCGGCTACTACTCCATCGGCCCGCTGAACCCCGGCAACTACAAGGTCACCATTACCGCTCCAGGGTTCCAGACCCTGCAGGTCACCACGGTCGTCCGAGTGGGTACGGCAACCCCGGGCTCCTTCAAACTCACCCTCGGCCAGACGAACGAGACCATTGAGGTCAACGCGGGTGCCGTCCAGGTCAACACCGACCAGGCCGGTGTTAGTGATGTGCTCACCAAGGAGCAGATCCAGTCCCTTCCCATTAACGGCCGTAATTTCCTCGACGTCGCGCAGATTGAGCCGGGCGTCATCCTGCAGTCCGGTGGCTCGTTCGACCCCACCAAGGCGGGCTACTCCGCGCTCTCCGTCTCCGGCGTCTCCGGTCGTACTACCCGTATCCTTCTTGACGGGCAGGACATCACCGACGAAACCGTCGGTACCACCATCTTCAACGTCTCGCAGGGCGCTGTCGGCGAGTTCCAGCTGAACCGCTCCACCCAGGACGTCTCCGGCGATGTCACCTCCACCGGTCAGGTGCTCGTCGCCACGGTCTCCGGCACTAACCGGCTGCATGGCGAGCTCTTCTATAACTTCCAGGACGCCCGTTCGCTCTTCGCCACCGAGTTCGGCAGCCAGCCGCCCTTTCAGCGCAACCAGTTCGGTGGATCGCTCGGCGGCCCCATTCTGAAAGACAAGCTCTTCTTCTTCGCAAACGCCGAGCGCATCAAGCAGGACTCTGCACAGCCTGCCCAGATTGGCACGCAGTTTCCTCAATTTCAGGGCCTGTCCATCCCGTCGCCGTATCGCGAAACCTACTCCACAGCCCGGCTGGACTACAACGGTCCTCTCGGCGGCCACTACTTCGCCCGCATCAACTACAACGTGAACTCGGTCGCTAGCAACTTCGGCGATGGCTTCCAGGTCTACGCCAATCGGGACAACACGCCCGGCGTCGCCGGTGGTGCTGACTTTCAGAGCGGAAACTTCACACACTCCTTCCGTGGCAGCTACGAGAAGTTCCACAACCTCATCGCTGACGCCTCCAGCGTCGCTCCCCTGAACCTGTTGCCCGGTATCACCTTTGAGAACGTGGCGCAGGGCCTCTACACCGGACCGAACGACTTGGCCCCTCAGGGCACCTTCCAGAGCGATAAGCAGATCCGCTATGACGGTTCATGGACCCATGGACGCCACACCGTCCGCTTTGGCTACAGTCTCAATCACATCCTTGGTGGCGGCTATGCTGCCTTCTTCGGACTTGCCCCTCGCGTTCGGGAAACCGCAGGAACCGTTCTGGCGCAATGTGCCAACCCGGCAGTCTCGGGTTCTTGTCCAACCGACCCCCTGAATGGGTACTCCGCCAGCTCCATCGTCCTTGGTAACGGCCTCGGCTTCTTTACCGAGTTCCCCGGCTTCGGTCTGCAGGGTGGCGGCGTTCACGACTGGCGCGAAGGCGCTTATGTTGCAGATTCCTGGAAGATCACACCCAATTTCACCGCCGTCGCCGGCCTCCGTTGGAGCGTAGACACGGACCGCGCCAACCAGGATTTGCCGACCAACCCCACGCTGGCCCAGTTCCGCAGTGACTTCAACCAGCCCGTGCACCAGCCCTACGCCAACTTCGCTCCCCAGATCGGCTTTAACTGGGCGACGTTTGGTGGAAAGACCGTCTTCCGCGCCGGCGCCGGCATCTTCTATGAGGGCGACGTCTTCAACAACACCACGAACGCTCGCACATCGCTCCTGCAGAGTGGGCCCTTCTTCAATGACCAGTCTGTCTGCGGCTCCGGAAAGCTGCTGCAGCCGGATGGCACCGTCGTGACCTCTGTGACCGCAGGAGGAACCACCCGTACCATCTCACAAGTCTGCTCAGGATCCGTCGGTGCGGCTGCTCCTTACGCCATCGCCCTCCAGCAGCTGTACCAGGGCAACACAGCAGCCCACGCCACGTCACAGAACGGTGGCTACATCGGATTCACTGGGGACGCTTCTGGCGTCTACGCTCCTGTGTACCGCACTCCCTACGCAGAACAGCTGAACTTCGGCATCCAGCAGGAACTCTTCAAGGGTGCCGTCCTGTCCGCTGACTACGTCCACAACAGCAGCATCAAGATCTCCCAGGGCCAGGACGTCAACCATGTGGGCGCGGCACGGTATCTGAACACCGCCGCGGCACAGAATGCCATCGCCGCCACCGTGGCGGGCTTTCCAACCTGCCCGCAGGGCTTCGGCGCAACGTCCATCAACTGCGCCATCGCAAACGGCGCCAGTATCAACGACTTCGCTGACAACGGTCTTGATTCGGGCAGCCAGTACC
>CAXTGN010000265.1:2057-3371 GCA_964243455.1 uncultured Acidobacteriaceae bacterium | reverse complement strand
TGACGGTCTCACTCCCGACACGGGTGCCGCCTTCGGTGGCCTGAACCCCAATCTCGGCAGCGGCAATGTGCTGCTTCCAATCGGACGTTCCGGCTATGACGCTCTGCAAATGGTCTTCCGTGAGCAGACGAATCATCCTATCCCAGGCATCGAGCGCTCCAACCTTCAGATCTCTTACAGTCTCTCCCGCGTCGTCTCGTCCTCGGCTGGCGGTTCGGATCAATTCTTCAGCAACAACTCGTGGGATAACGACAACCCCAGTTCCTTCATCGGGCGCGCCAGCCTCGACCACAAACACGAGGTCTCCTTTGGCGGCACCTTCGTCATGAAGTACGGTCCGGAGATCGGCCTCATTGGTCACTTCTTCTCCGCTCTGCCAGCCAACCTCACACTGGACGCCTCCACACCCGTCGCCAACATCTTCACCTCGGACGTCACTGGCGATGGCACCGTCGGCGATCTGGTCCCCGGAACCCTGCCCGGTGACTACATGCACCGCGTGAAGCCCGGCAATCTCAGCCAGACCATCAGTAACTACAACGGAACCTACGCCGGACAACCAAGCCCCGCAGGCAAGGCACTCATCGCGGCAGGTCTCATGACCCAGGCCCAGCTTTCTGCTCTTGGCGGCGTTCTCCAGACCCTTCCAACCTTGACCGGTAGCGCACTGGCTAACCCCAGCTTCCGCCAGGTCGATGCCACCTTCGGCTACCCGATCCGTCTCGGCAAATATGCTCACGCTCTTGGTGAATCTGTCATGCTCGAGCCTCGGATCGCCTTCTACAACGTCGGTAACTTCGCCAACTTCGGTGGGGGCGGCGGCAATCCACAAGTCTCTCCCTTCAGTGGCGACGTCGGTGTCAGCGGTCCTGGCTACCTCAACGGTCCTACGGGCGCTGATGTCATCAATCCCTACCGCGTCACGCGTCAATCCGGTACGTACGACCAGGGTGCACCGCGCACCACGGAGTACCAGCTGCGCTTGACGTTCTAAGGCCTCAATCGGGGCAATCTACTCTTCCACACAGACGGGAGCGGCTTCGCCGCTCCCGTCTTCTTGTGTCCGAACCACCCCAGGACCAACGGCATAGAACCACTCGTCACAAGACCTGGCGCGCCACCCTCGCCACAAAGACCAAAGCGTGCCACCCTCGCCGCTCTCGCGCTCGCCAGCTCACAGCTGAACAACACCAGCTCTCGTTCCCAGCAGCGCCCCGTCCGCGGTGACGCGAGCACCCCCCCCCCCCCCGCGCTCGCGCACGACCCCCCCTACCCCTCCCGCACCCCCGCCCGCGTCCACGCCCTGGCCATCAC
>CAXTGN010000265.1:0-2047 GCA_964243455.1 uncultured Acidobacteriaceae bacterium | reverse complement strand
CCCCGCCCGCGATCGCGCACGCACCCCCATCGCGATCGCGCACGCACGCCCCCCCCCGATTGTCATCCCGTAGCGAAGCGAAGGGATCTGCTTTCGCCAGGGGCGCCCCCACCCCACAACAGACAGCGCTGCCTCCGCACTGCGGCATAACACCAAAGGGTCACAACAGACCCCGAAATCGCCCCCTTGCCGCATGTGTGCAGAACACACTTTTCCCGTGCAGGAGTGCACAAAGAAGCGCAAAAAATCACCCCAACAGACCTCGTTGGGGCGACTCTCAACGGCATGAGCCATACTTTATTTCAGCTGTCGAACAAACGTGTTCTCCAGCTTTTCCTGCCCGCCGGACCGTGGCTGTGGGTTGATGTTGTCCTCTTCGGCCTTCTCCGCGATCTGCTCCAGTGTGACCTTGCCGCTCAGGATCTCCTGGAACTCCGGCTTCTGCCATCCGGCATAGCGTTGGTCTGTGACCTGCTTCAGCGTACCGTCCTCCCACATCTTGGCGGCGAGCAGGAAGGCATGCGCACACAGGTCGGCACCCCCGATGTGGGCGTGCAGCAGATCCTCCGGCTCGATGGACTGACGGCGGATCTTGGCGTCAAAGTTCATGCCGCCGACACCCAGGCCCCCGCCCCGGATCACGTGGTACATCGAGAGCGTCATCGAGTACAGGTCATTCGGAAACTGGTCCGTATCCCAGCCCAGCAGCGGATCGCCCCGGTTGATGTCCAGCGAGCCCAGGATGCCCAGGTCGGCGGCGGTGGCAATCTCGTGTTCGAAGCTGTGCCCCGCCAGCAGCGCATGATTGGCTTCCAGGTTGAGCTTCACCTCGTTCTCCAGGCCATGCTTCTTCAGGAAGCCATACACCGTGGCCGCGTCGAAGTCGTACTGGTGCGCGGTGGGCTCCTTGGGCTTCGGCTCGATCAGGATCTGTCCCTTCAAGCCGATGCTGTGCTTGTACTCGACCACCCCCGACACGAACCGGCCGAACTGATTGAGTTCCTGCTTCATGTCCGTGTTCAGCAGGGTTTCGTAGCCTTCGCGGCCGCCCCAAAGAACATAGTTCGAGCCGCCCAGTTGCACCGTGACGTCCATGCAGTGCTTGATGGTCGTGGCCGACCACACAAAGACCTCCGGGTCCGGGTTGGTCGCCGCACCGGACATAAACCGCGGATGAGAGAACAGGTTGGCCGTCCCCCACAGCAGCTTCGTCTTCGAAGATCCCTGCTTCTCCTGCAAGTAGTCCGCAACCGTGTGAAGGTTCTTCAGCGTCTCGCTCAGCGTGCTGCCCTCATGGACGATGTCGCGGTCATGAAAGCAGTAGAAGGGCAGGTCCAGAATCCGGAACAGGTCAAACGCGGCATCAGCCTTGTCTTTGGCGGCCTGCATCGCGTCCGGGTTCGTCATCCAGGGGCGAACGATCGTGGGGGCGCCGAACGGATCGCTTCCATTCATGGCGAGCGAGTGCCAGTACGCCACCGCGAAACGCAGGTGGTCCTTCAGCGGCTTGCCGAGCACGATCTTTTCGGCGTCGTAGTAGCGGTAAGCAAGCGGGTTCGTGCTGTCGGTTCCCTCGTACTGAACGGTAGGGAACTGGGAAAAGATAGTTTGGCTCACGAGAGAAGTCTCCAGAAACTGCACCTATGAAGATACAGCGGGAACAGGGAAGCTGTCGTGGCAGTCCGTTCTTTGGCCGCAGCCTTTATTTCGAACTCCGATGTGCTGCTCGGCCACGCCCCAGGCAGCGCCACAACTCCCGCCCAAACTACATATGACCCGAATGATACGGGTGCCCGGCAAGAATGGTCTGCGCGCGGTAAAGCTGTTCAGCGAGAACAACCAGGGTGAGCTCATGGGGCAGGGTCACCGCGCCCAGCGAAAGTCGGAGTTGGGCGCGTTTCCAGGCGATGGCGGACCACCCGTCGGCCGGCCCCACCGCAAAGACCACGTGCTGGGCCCCGCTGTCGCGCATCCCGCCCAGGCGGGCGGCGACGGCCTCCGAGGTCAGTGCTTCACCGCGACTGTCCAGAACCACCAGGGTAACGCG
>CAXTGN010000264.1:0-7158 GCA_964243455.1 uncultured Acidobacteriaceae bacterium | reverse complement strand
TTCGGCAAGAGCGCTACACGTGCGAATCCGCTGGAGGTGTACGACACATTCCGTAAGGACTTCATGGCAGGCCTCATGAAGCTGGAACGCGGAAACCCGAAGGCGACCTCAGAAGCGCTGTTCAAGGTGGTCGATGCAGAGCAGCCGCCCTTGCGTCTCATCCTTGGCAGCACGAGCTTGCCACAAATTCGCGCGACCTATGCCGACCGTCTTGCGACCTGGGACGCCTGGCAGGCTGTTTCGGATGCTGCTCAGTAAACGGGGAATATCACAGCTCGGGAGCATAGAACTTCACTCGTGGTCCCGAGCCGTTCGAATCGCTTCTGTGAAGTCGCGTTAGCGTCAGTAATTCAGCAGGACAGCCCTTTGCAGACTCGCGAAGCCGGTCCAATTCCCATAACGGCGTCAGCAGGACTAATCTGCAGGCTCGCGCGTCGTAGCTCTGTTCGGGGCTACCAAGGTATGATCATGTTCTCCCAGCGAGTAAACGTACCTGTAGGCTCATCCGGACTGCCCAAGACGAAACGCACGATCTCGCGAGAGCCTTCTTCCGCGGTTCCTGTACCCGCGTAGTTGTTGAGGTTGGTCTTGATGAACCCGGGGGAGACGGCGTTTACCTTGATCCCATCTGATTCCAGCTCGATCGCCATGGCGAGCGTCATTGCGTTCAAAGCTGTCTTGGACGCAGCGTACGTAGGTCCGAACAGTGAGCGCCCAGGATGATTTGGATCCGCATTTCGCGCGAGCGAGCCAGCGCCGCTCGACACATTTACGATGCGAGCGGCGGGAGACTCGCGAAGCAGAGGCAACATCGCTTGGGTAACGGCGACGACTCCGAACACGTTTGTCTCGAACACCGACCGTACTTCCTCGATCGATACGTTGCTTGTGCGGTTCAGTTTGGCATAGTCCTCGACAGATTGATCGGGGCGCCGTCCAGTGTTGGAAATCGCTGCGTTGTTGATGAGTACATCCAGGCGGCCACACTCCTTGCGGATCCGCTCCGCTGCGGCGCTGATGGAAATCTCATCCGTTACGTCAAGCTGAAGCGCGATGGAGTTCAACCCAACCTCCCTGGCTGCGGCTTCGCCACGTTTTGAATCTCGTGATCCAACAAGCACGGTAAAGTTGCGCGCTACAAGATCTTTCGCAACTTGGAGGCCGATACCTTGATTGGCGCCAGTAATCAGAGCGACGGGTTTGTCCTGCATGCGCTCCTCCTTTCGACATTCAGCTGGAGAGATGGAACAGTCTCTCTGTTCGCTCGCGCGAGCAAGGAGAATCTTCGGTCCTGCTAACTCGGATGATCGCCTGCCAGTGTGCCGAATGTCGGCTCAGCTTCCGCTAGGCATATTAAAGACTAGCCTCAGACCATCCTTGCGCTTATAGAGTTCTTAAAAGATTCAACTCTTAATATGTATACAGTTAATCTTTACAGACGGACTGTACAAATGCGATATTTTTCTGGTGAGCAATCGACAGTCAGCACGAGCAAGGCTCGCACGGACACTTGCTGCCGAGATCCGTTCGGTGTACCGGAAACTCAAGCTGCGTGTACGCGAGCATGGGAACGGCAACGATCTGACGCCGTCACAGGCTTCAGTTCTTCTTCGACTCGAAAAGGACGGTTCAGCCACGGTGTCAAGTCTCGCGCGAGCGGAAAGCATGCGCCCCCAGTCTATGAGCGCCATCGTTACGCCGTTGCAGGAGTCCGGCCTTATCAGTGGTTCGCCTGACCCGAGCGACGGGCGACAGACTCTGATGTCTCTCACGCCCAAGTGCTTGAAGTGGCTCCAAGAGGGCAGGGCCGCGAGGCAGGACTGGCTCACCACCACCATCTCCCAGAAGCTTTCGGTTGACGAACAGGAGACGCTTCAGGCTGCCCTCGAACTGCTCAACCGGTTGGTCGAGGATTGACCCACTGGATCAACGTTCACCTTGCCCATTTATTCGAAGAGAGATGACACCTATGCCGCTCACTGCTCTTGACTCTAATACCGCTTTGATCGTCATCGACCTGCAGAAGGGCATCGTCAACGGAAAGTTCATTCATCCCATTGGCGACATTGTTGATCGGACACGCGCGCTGCTCGATGTTTTCCATGCGAGGAGCCTTCCAGTTGTCCTGGTCAATGTGGCGGGACGGGCGCCGGGAAGAACGGAACAGGGCTCGCGCAGCAACTTGTCGTTTTCCGAGGGATGGACCGACCTTCTGCCGGAGTTGGATCAACAGCCAAGCGACATTGCCGTCACGAAGCGGAGCTGGGGCGCGTTCGCAACAACGGATCTCGCAGCTCAGCTCAAAGCACAAGGCGCTACGCAGGTGGTTCTCACAGGAGTGGCGACATCGGGTGGCGTGGAGGCAACCGCCCGCCAGGCCTACGAGCAGGGATTCAATGTCACCCTCGCACTCGATGCGATGACCGATACCCGCGAGGAGGCGCACGAGTACAGCATTCGGAACGTTTTTCCTCGTGTGGGTGAGACCGGGTCCACGCAGGAGATCATCTCGCTACTCGAAAGAACGTTGGAAAAGAGGGACACCGCATCATGAACTGGCTCTGGCTTGTGTCGTACTTCTTTGGGGGCGTCTTTGCTGCAAACGCCATCCCTCATTTCGTCTCCGGCGTGATGGGACGTCCGTTCCAGAGTCCCTTTGCCAAACCGCCCGGTAAAGGCCTCTCCTCCGCGACGGTCAACGTGGTCTGGGGCTCCTTCAACGCGGTGATCGCCTATCTGCTCGTCGCCCATGTCGGTGCGTTCGACTTACGGGTGACACGTCACATTTTTGCGTTCGGTCTGGGCGGGCTGCTCATCAGCCTTCAACTGGCACAATACTTCGGCCAGTTCCACCGAGGCAACATGCCTTCGCGCCCATGAAGAGTTCGACAGCCGGCACCTTTCGTTCTCTCAGAAGCTTCAACTTCCGGTTGTGGACGACGGGTGGCCTAATTTCCAACGTAGGCACGTGGATGCAGCGCGTCGCCCAGGACTGGCTTGTGCTGACGCAGCTGACGCATCACGATGCGGCAGCGCTGGGTGTTGTGATGGGCCTTCAGTTTGCTCCGCAACTTCTGTTGCTGCCGTGGACAGGATCCGCTGCGGACCAACTCAATCAGCGCAAGCTCCTGATGCTCACCCAGGCTACCATGGGCGTGCTTGCGATCCTGCTGGGAGCTCTGACGATCGCCGGAGTCGTCCGCCTCTGGCACGTGTATGTGTTTGCGTTCCTTTCCGGTTCCGCCGCTGCGCTGGATGCACCGGTGAGACAGACCTTCGTGGCAGAGATGGTGGGCGACGAGGACCTCCCCAACGCCGTCGCGTTGAACTCGATGTCGTTCAATGCTGCCCAGATGATCGGTCCCGCCGTTGCCGGTTTACTGATTGCAAAGGTTGGCATTGGCTGGGCCTTTCTCCTGAACGGGTTGTCCTTCGGGGCAGTGCTGCTTTCAATGTCGTTCTTTCGCCTTTCCGAGCTGCGTAGGAGCGCCAGAGCGCATCGCACCACGTCCGGATTTCTGGAAGGTCTGCGCTACGTTTGGAGGAGGCCGGACCTCAGGGCGATCCTCATGATGCTGTTTCTGATCGGCACCTTTGGACTGAACTTTCCGATCTTCATCTCGACGATGGCCGTGAACGTCTTCCACTCCGATGCACGTGCTTTCGGCCTGCTTTCCTCCCTGATGGCCTTGGGCTCACTCTCAGGCGCGTTTTTTGCTGCCAGTAGAAGGAAACAGAATCTCGCCTCCCTTTTGGGAGGCTCCGGCGTCTTCGGCCTCGGATGTACCCTGGCGGCGCTGGCACCTGGCTGCTGGTGGTTCGCCGCCGCCCTCACGGTCATCGGCGCGGCTGCCCTGACCTTGACCAACGGCACGAACAGCATTATGCAACTCTCGACAGAACCGGCGATGCGCGGCAGAGTGATGGCCCTAAGGGTTGGCGTTGCGCTCGGGGGAACACCCGTTGGCGCACCGATCGTTGGTTGGGTTGCCAACCACTTCGGCCCCCGCTGGGCGCTCGGTGTCGGCGCTGCGGCAGGCTTCGTCGCTGCCCTAGTGGCAGCCTACGTTCTGGCCCGTCGAAAAGAACCACTGCTCGCTTAGTAATCAATCTTGCGAAAGGCGCAAAGTGGGAGGTATCCGGGCCGCCAGCACAAACGAGGGTTTGCGGTAGCGTAGCACCGCCAACTTCCCACAACGGCGTTTCTCGGTACCGCTCCCCAGGCATCTTGCAATGGAGTCTCATGGCTGATCAAGCTTCGGTATCGCGACCAATGACAAATTCGAATGCAGTCCTAAGTTCGGTGAAGACCGAACGGCGGGGCACGGGCGCTCCCAGATGAATGCTTCTGAGTTCCGTCATGAACGCCTTCCACATTTTCTCGCCGCCCTCCTCAAGCAGCTGAGCGCGTACCGAAAGTTGGCGAGACGGAGAAGTGAACCGGCACCCCCATGCCCCCATGTGCGCCAACAAAGGCACCAGCTGAATGGAAGCTTCTGTCAGGCTGTAGATGACCTTCTGTTTGTGGGCTGGGTTGTCGGTGCGCGATAGTAGGCCGGATTGAACTAAGCGAGCGAGCCGGTTTGCCAAGATGTTCGAGGCGATCTTTTCATCGGACAACCTCAGCAAATCACCATAGTGCCGGCGATTGCCGAACATGATGTCCCGAATTACGATCAGGCTCCAACGGTCGCCGAGCACCTCGAGCGTCAGATTGATGGGGCAGCCCGAGCGCAGTTCTTTTCCCGTGGAAATTTTGTTCTTCATCCGTCTTTTACCACTTGCAACCTGCACTCGGTCTCGGGTATCGTCCAAACAACTTGCGATATGCAAGTAGATTAGCAGGAGGCCTCTGAGTGAAACGGAGCTTCAGAATGGGCCCATGGAAGGCATGGCTGAAGTGGGCAGGCTACGGCCTTTCAGCGCTTGTCGTCTCCTGCATTCCGGTCTATTGGTGGTTCTTTGTGGAAAGCCATACAGCTCCCGCAGGACGCTATGCCATCGACATCGCCGAAGTGCGACGGCTTGCCGACGCGCCGGCCGGTGAGAAACCGCTGACCCTTCGCGTGGAAACAGTGGCGCATGTCTCCCCACCCAAGGCGTTTGTGGTGGCTGGGGACAGTTGGAGTGGCATCGATTTGCCGGTGTGTTCCTACGAACTGGTCTATCAGGACCACGTTGCGGTTGTAGACACGGCACACAACGGTGATATCGCCAAGTCGATGCGCGCTACAGGATTCGACAGCGCTGCGTATGCACGGATGAGCGACGCTCTGGCGCGGGCCGCCCTGATCGTGGTTACTCATGAGCATCCCGACCACATCGGCGGTCTACTGGCTCAACCCGACCTGAAGAAACTTCTGGCCGTAACGCGGCTCACCCGGGAACAGGTTGCCGAGCTCAAGCCCAACCTCGATTTGGGTTCGTTCGCCCCTCTGCACCTATCGCCCAGTATCTTTGAGGGCTATCAGCCGCTCGACTATGTCCGATACTTCCCGCTGGCACCCAGGATTGTGCTGATCAAGTCGCCAGGCCACACACCGGGCAGTCAAATGATCTATGTCCGCCGCGCCGATGGCGTGGAGTTTCTGTTCTTGGGCGATGTTGCCTGGACTATGCGAAACGTCGAGACTCAGCGGGAAAAGGCGCGGTTGGTAGATCGGATCGCTGGCGAGGATCGAACCAAGGTCAGGATGGAATTGGCTGGGCTCAGTCAGCTTCATGTGGACCATCCAGAAATTCACATGGTGCCGGGTCACGACGCTGCTGCAATCGATTCATTCCTGAAAAGCGGATTGATCGTCAGGGGCTTCTGACGGCACTCTGGGTTTCATCGCCTTTCGTAGAGGCTGGCTCCAACCACCGCCCAGACAGACAGATTGATAGGTCCTGATGGTCGCATTCGCGGAAGGTATCTGGTGAGCGAAAGGGCTGGGAGGAGGGTCGATGGAAAAGAACACGCATGCAGGTATTTAGGCGGTTCGCACGGAGGATCTTCCGCATCTCGGCAGTTCTCATAGATTTGTCGGTGCCGAACATCGAGATGTTGCCGTCTCCATGTTCCCTGTCGAGGCAGAGCCTGGCCGGGGTGCTCCGTTGCCATCGCATCGATACGATGAAATCGTGATCGTGCAGGAAGGACAATCGCGTATGGTCGTCGGAGATATCGTCCGGGAGTCACGACCGGGCGACATCGTCGTCGTGAAGGCGAACACGTCGCGCGGCTTTGTTAATAGTCGGTAAGGAGTCCTGAACAAGTCGACATCCATTTTGAATGCGCGATTGCATCAAGAAGGCGTGCCCACTACAGAGGTTTCGCGCAGAGCAGGCATTCCCGAACTTTCCTGATAGTCGCATTGTGTGAAGTGACCTCGGCCGACAAGCGTACCCATTTGGTACGTACGAGGTTCCCACACAGCGGAAGGCCCCTGCTCCTCATTTTGTAACGCTGCTGCCATCTGAACGCACGCGGTCTCAGCCGCGCGGCTAAGCGGGGCGATAGATCTGTGCCACCGATCCTTCCGGAAAAGCTACGGAGTGGATGAGTTTGAAAGGTACCAACTGGATAACGTCTGCGAAGATCGGCAAGCCTTTGCCAAGGACTACCGGATACACGAGCAGTTGGTATTGATCTACCAGATGCTTGGCGATGAGACTGCGCGCGAAGGCGGCACCGCCGTGGGCGAAGATCGGTTTGCCGCCCTGCGCCTTCAACCTAGCGATTTCCTCAGCCAGATCGCCGCTGGCCACATAGGCCTCCCCCCAACTTTGCGCGCCGGGCTGCAGCTGTCCCGACGGGGTGTCTCCCGCGTCGGTCTGGGCGTCTTCGAGCGCTTTGGTCGTTGTCGCCGCCTTCAGGACCGTCGACGCTTGTTTTGAGAAGACGGCCTTGGGAATCTGGTTCATCGCCGGAGCGAACACTGAGGTGGAGGTCGGCCAAAAGGCTGCCATATCCTGGAAGGTGTGACTCCCCATAATGTGCAGGCCGGCGTTCCGGACGTTCTCGACTTTCCAGGCGATGGCCTCCGGGTCACCGTCAAAGATCCATTGAATCTCGCCCGCAGGGCCGGCGACAAAGCCGTCGAGCGACATGGCCATTCCCAGAATTAACTCTCTCATCCTGTTCCCTCGCTGGTCCGACCCAGCTCTCGGGCGGTC
>CAXTGN010000263.1:1460-7160 GCA_964243455.1 uncultured Acidobacteriaceae bacterium | reverse complement strand
GCGATTCGCCACGGGGACCATCGATGGGCAGTACCGTTCACCCTACGCATAGACGCGCCCTCTTAGCTCCCGATCTTTCATTTCGCAGCCGACGAGCTCTGTTCTCGCGTCGTCCCATGCTCCGGGCCCACACCAGCCATCCGGGGATGCGCGCACAGCCACCGCATCACGTCCGCCCGAAGCTTCTCATAGGTGGGCTCGCCGGCTTGGTAGCTCCGCATCGTTCCGTGTGCGGCGCCGGTATACCAGTTCAGAGCCAAAGGACCACCTTCGGAGTTGGCTGCTCCCCCGCCTACTTTTGCGCCGATGCGAATGTCACCCGGTTGCAGCGCGGCCTGGGCGGCCGTTGCATTTTCTAACGATACATACGCCTGCACACGACCGTCCGGCGAAAATTGCTCGAAGTTATACAGTGCCTCGGACCGGCCCAATGGCTCGAAGTAGGCGCGCACCACCCAGTGCCCTCCGCCCACTGTGAAGCTGTCGATCACGTCACTTTCGCGTGCGCTGATGCCCGGTTCACCACGCGCCCGCGCCATGCGCAGCACGGTTCGCTCGCGGTCGAACTCCTCCCAGCGCCCCAGCGCCGCCTCGACGACCACAAGGTTCTTGTGCGCCTGCCACAGCTCCGGCTGCTGCAGAACGGCGGCTCGATAGGTCATCTCGGCCGCCTCGTACTGATGGAGTCCGAGTTGCGCATCGCCAAGGCCAAGCTCCGCCTGCACCGCATCGGGATGCGCCCGGAGGTACGCCGCGAAGACCTGTTTCGCCTCCGCGAACTGCCGTTTCGTCAGCAGCTCGCGTCCGTGCCGGAGTTCCCCTTGCGGCGCAGGCACCATAGGCAGCGCAGGCACAGCCGGAGTTGGCGCCTGCGTCCACGCCGGCACAGCAGTGGCCCCGACCACCACAAATCGCCCCAACCACGCCGGCCATCCCCGGCCGTCTCGATGCAACGTCCTCAGACCCAAATCACACCCTTCGGTGTTGGACGTGGTGCAGCGCCGATCCGCCCATCATGCCGCCGCAGAGCAGCACCACCAGCCAGAAAAGTTCAGGATGCCGGGTCAGGAGCGGACGGCTATCGTGCCGTGCCTGGAAGTGGGGGTTCTCCCGTTCCGGGCCCAGCTGCGCCTCCAGAAAGGTCGACTGGAGCTTTAGCGCACTTTCATCGTAGGCAGGCGCGGTCAGGGCCTCGTCCCCATACCGCAGGGTATAGATGCTCTCACGATCAGCGAAAAAGCACACTTTACGCTCGCGCATTTCCAGGGTGACGGAGCGAATCGGCAAAGGTCCCCGGCCGTTGTTATTGATGGCCACAAGCACGGTCGCGGGCCGCACCAGCGTCGCTCCCAGGGTGGCATCCAGCGCATCTTCACGCACCGCGATGGGGTACAACCGAGGGTCGCCCGAGGGCAGGCTCACATGGGCAATCGCGCCCGCATCCAGCGCCTCCGTATCGGTGATGGGCGCCCGGTCCGCGCGGGCGCTCACTGTGACCTCCCGCGCGAAGTTCGCCGTGAAGCCGGGTGCGACATCGATGGCGACGCGTTCCACCGGCACATGCGCGGGAACGCGCAGCATGGCAATGGACAGAAAGCCTCGCTGATCAATCACGCGTGTGCTGACGGTGGGCACATAGAGGGTCTGCCGCAGACGGCTCGGCGGCACCTCGGCTCCGCCCACCATCGCAGTCGTCAGATCTGCCAGCGGCGCTCCGGCCGGTGTGCGCACATCCAGCACGACATGCAGCACCGGCCAGTTCAACTCCCCCAAAAGCAGCGAACTCCAGTGGCCAAGGTGCTGGCCGCTAAGGTCATAGACCGCCACACTGCCGAGGGGCTGGCCTTCGCCGTGCACTCCCCGTCCCTCAACCGCGGCCGTGGCTACGAAGTTCTGCATGCGGAGCCGAAGTTTCACCTCTGAGTACGGCCGCGCCGGCATGCGCAGGTCAAAGCTAAGCCGATTGCCGCTCACGGTGACGTGCTCTGCCGCGGCCTCCGTGTCCGCTACGGGTTCCGGTCCACTTTCGGTCAGCGTGTACGCCACCTCGGACTCCGGCTGCCCCGGCAAACGTCCAAACAGGCGCAGGTCGCTGTGTGCGGACGAGGCTGTGTGCGCCAGAACCGTGGCATCCAGCACGGCGCAGCTCATCCCGCTGCCGCCGGACAGCACATGCACGCTGCGTGCATAGCGCAGGTGCTCCGGCCGGGCAGGCGCGCCGATGTTGACCAGTAGCGGGCTCTGCCAGAGCACCGCAGCCAGGAGAGCTCCGGGTAGCTTCACAAGACTCTCCTGACGACGTGACGCAGATTCCCTGCGCAAAGGGGGCGCCCGGCCCGGTATGCTTGCCATGGCTGGCCGTCGTTCCTTCTGTTGAGGGCGCAGGCCGCCCAGCCGCCCTCCATGAGGACACTTTACGCTTCCGTGCTGCATGTTTCGATTGTCCGACCAGCGCATGGGAATCGATCTTTGCAACCCGCCACTTCCCGTGCCGATGGAAAGGAGAGGTACCTTTGCTCCTCAAACAAAGTGTTCGTCGCATTCTTGTTCTGGACGACGACCAGATGATGCGGGACCTTCTCCAAGCCCTGCTCTCGCTTGAGGGCTGCAGCGTAACGCTCGCGCACTCAGGCCAGGACGCCCTGGGACACCTGCATGCCGATGCAGCCTTCGATCTCGTTCTGACCGACGTGCAAATGCCCGGACTGGAGGGCCATGCACTGGCCAAAGCACTGCGCCTGGCCATGCCCACGTCGGCGATCCTGATCGGAATGAGTGGTAGCCGGCCCCCGCAGGAGACCCGAGATGCCTTCGACGCCTTCCTTTCCAAGCCCTTTGACCTACAACTTCTGAGGGACGCCGTCCAGACCGCAAAAGTCCGCAGAGCAGGGAGCGAAGCGGTCGCGAGCGCCGGTGAGAGCGGTGAGGACAGTGCCTCGACCGCCCCGATCCCTCCTTTGGATGAGAAGATCTTTCGATCTCTGAGCGCCATGATCGAGGCACCGCAACTGCGCAATCTGTTCTCTATGGCATTGATAGATATAGAGAAACGGCACAAGCGCATCGTCGAGGCTACAGCATCAGGCGACCTCGACACCGTGCACCGGGAGGCCCATGCGATCAAGGGATCCTGCGGCATGATCGGCGCTTCGGAGCTGCAAGACCTGGCTGCAACTATCGAGGGAGGGGCCGTTTCGGACACGTTTGCCATCGAGGAAATTCCTCGAGCATGCGTCCGTCTCCGGCGTATGCTGGACTCGCATCTCCACCCTGTTTAGGTCCACTTGGGAGACCCCACCCCTTATGGTTACGGCTACACGCAAACCTGCCTCGTCTTCGTTCGGATCAAGTTCGCCACTTAACCGTTCCATCCGCATCATCGTGGCTGACGATCATCCCGTTGTGCGCTTCGGCGTCAAGAACATGCTCAACAACGACCCTGACTTCGAGGTCGTCGGCGAAGCCGAAGACGGCGACCAGGCCGTCACTCAGACGCTGGAGCTCGAGCCCGACGTTCTTCTGCTGGATCTCGCG
The DNA here is from genome assembly GCA_964243455.1 of uncultured Acidobacteriaceae bacterium. GTDB lineage: Bacteria > Acidobacteriota > Terriglobia > Terriglobales > Acidobacteriaceae > Granulicella. Next base: position 3,626 of record CAXTGN010000263.1, on the reverse strand, counting down.
ATGCCACGCCTGCCGGGCCTTGAAGCCATGCGCGCCATCATGAGCCGATCGCCCCGCGTGAAGATCCTTCTGCTCACCAGCACGATCTCCACGCAGCAGGTCATCGAGGCGCTCCAGATCGGCGCCCGCGGCAAGTACTCCGTCGCCGGCGATCTTGGCGAAGCGCTCCGCGCCGTGCTCTCTGGCGACTACTGGATCGGCGGCCAGCGCGTGAACAACCTGCTCACCGCCCTGCATGACCTTATGCAGAAGGCTTCCGCCGTCCCCGAGCGCAAGACCTACGGCCTTACGCCACGTGAGCTCGAGGTGGTCACCTGCATCGTCGAGGGCTGCTCCAACAAAGACATCGCCAAGCAGTTCACCATCTCCGAAGAGACGGTGAAGCGGCACCTGTCGAACATCTTCGACAAGACCGGCGTCAGCACCCGTCTCGAACTGGCCCTGTTTGCGATCAGCCACAAGCTGGTCGACATTGAGGTCTAGCGCTGTTGCGTAGCTGCAATCATCCCCGAAGGGATTCGGCTTGCAGGCGCACATGTCAGCTTTCACCACAGTTCTAAGCAAGATGTTCTGAAGCAAGAAGCGCATGGCCCTGCCATGCGCTTCTTGTTTTAGAACCGTAGCTTCCACACACGCCAGCCACTCTCCCGATAGCCGGTCGCCTGATACAAACGCTGAACCGTTTCCGAGATCTCCCTTGTGCTGGCAGCGGGTGCAGGGGCTTTGGTGCCCACGAGCTCCGTTCAAGAAGGCGTACCACATCGATATCCCGCTCCGCCTGCCAAAACACAGGCGCGGGCTCACCAGGCACATCGGGCAGCAGCAAAAACGGGGCATGCCGTTGCCGAATCTCGGCTGCTTTGCTGGCAATCTGCTCAGGAGTCAGCACACTGTCCATGCCGAAGTAGTAGCCGCTGCCGGCGTTCCAATGCGGCCGCCCAGCCAGGGTGATCGGCACCGCAAACGGGGCGAAGTACTCCGGACCTTCCGGGATTTGGGAACCACCCGAAGCGGGCTGTTGCACGGCGACTACGGAGGTGTGGGTGGCTTTCCTGAGCGCGTTGCCGGCGAGGTGCACCATGCCCCGAAGGTCAAGAAAGAAATGGCAGGCAGGCACGAACCAGATCGCAAAGGTAGACCGTCGCCCGGCCAGCCAGAAAATGCCCAAGAGGAGCAGGGGCATGGCGCTGGTGATATGTTCCAGGTCACAGCGTCCGCAAGCCGAGCTCAACATGGGCAAGCCGCACAGGGCCAACGGGATGCCTACGCTGTCCCAGTCACCCTCGGCGAGCAGCCGGAAGAACACAGCCAGACCGCAAACATATATACAAAGCACAGAATGTTTACAGGTGAAGGCAGCAAGGGAAAGCTGTCTCCGCCCTGAGCAAAGCCTTGCATCGAGCGAAGCGCGCCCTCCTGACGAGCAACAGCGACAATCAGGAGGTGCCCGCAAAAACCAGCGATGCCGCCGTCCAGGGAAAACGGGCGCGGTTCTTCCTGCCCAACAGCAGGGCGTATGCCGAAAGACCTATCCCCAGGCCCGTACCCTGTTCGGGCAAGACCGCAAATCCACCCGCGATGGCCGCCAGCATCAGCGTGGCCGTCTGGTACGGAGCATGTGTGCGCCGCCAGTAGGTCGCCACCGCCAGACAAAGAAAGCTGGCGCAAAATACGCGCATCTGCGTGTATTGCGTTCCCTCACTAGGCAACAGCAGGAACATGGTGAACAGGTCTAAGAACACGAAGAGGACGGCGCGATACCTTGTCGGGAGGTTCGTCCAGGCGATCATGCACCAGAGCATGGCCGTGCCTGCGATCCACTCGATGACCCACGCCGTCATGTAGGACGTGACCGGGAACCACCTCAGCCCGGCCCGGAGCCAGTACCCGGGATACACGAGAAGTGGCCCATAGACGAATTCAAGATCCCGGTACAAGCGCAGGCCACTCACCATTTGAACTTGCCGGTTCAATTGGTAGTGCGACTCCGAACCCAGAGCCTTGCCAACCCGATCCACGCGCGCCAGGCCGTACAGAGAACGAACGTACCCAGCACGCCTGCGACCAGCACCCACCGCGGCAGCTTGCGGTTCCCCATTTTGCTGGCTGCCGGGAGACCGCCTGTTCCTATCGCAAACAGCAACGCCGCCCCGAGAAACAGAAGGA
>CAXTGN010000263.1:0-1450 GCA_964243455.1 uncultured Acidobacteriaceae bacterium | reverse complement strand
GGTGTGATTGTTGAAACCACACCGGTAGGGCTGGCTCACGGTGGGCGGCACGGGCACATGGTACGGACGAGTAAATACCGCGACCGCCAGCAGCATCGCGAGCGCGAGGGAAAGCAGCCGCCACGGGCCGCTCAGACCCTTTCAACATTTTCCGATCTTATCAATCGACCGCATCGGAGATGCGTATCGGCGGATGCCCGTGCGCATCGGTGCAGGCGCGCAAAGCATCAATACATTTGCAGATGAGTGATACCATTCACGACGTCCTCGTTATCGGTGCCGGCCCAACTGGCCTGGCCTGCGCCATCGACGCCCAGAACGAAGACCTCGACGTGCTTGTTGTCGACAAGGGCTGCCTGACCAACTCGCTCTTTCACTACCCGGCCAACATGACCTTCTTCACCACGCCGGAGCTGCTCGAGATCGGCAACATGCCCTTCCCCTCGACGAATCAGAAACCCACGCGTGGCGAGGCGCTCGAGTACTACCGCAGGGTCGCGCAGCACTATCGGCTCGATATGCGCCAGTACGAGCGCGTGGACAAGGTCACCGGCTCGGATGGCGACTTCACCGTTCACACCGTTGATCGCTTCGACCGTTCGCAGACCCATCGCACGCGCAAGATCATCGTCTCCACCGGTTACTACGACTTGCCCAACCATCTGGGTATCCCGGGTGAGGACCTGCCCAAGGTCGCGCATTACTACAACGAGCCGCATCCCTTCTTTGGGCAGGACGTCGTCGTCATCGGTGCCAAGAACTCCGCCGCGATTGCAGCGCTTGAGCTCTGGCGACACGGCGCGCGTGTGACGCTCGTGCACCGCGGCCCCGACATCCACCGACACGTGAAGTACTGGATCAAGCCCGACATCGAGAACCGCATCAAGAATGGCGAGATTTCCGCGTACTTCAATACGACGGTCGCAGACATCGCTCAGGACACCGTCACCCTCGCCACACCTGGCGGCGAGAAGGTGATTCCCAACGACTTCGTCTTTGCCCTTACCGGCTACCAGCCCGACTTCGCGTTTATCGAGTCCCTGGGCGTGAAGCTCGACCCGGACAACGCCCGCTGCCCTATCTGCAAGCCCGAAACCCTGGAGTCCAACATCTCCGGGATTTACGTCGCCGGGGTCGTCGTCGCAGGCGAGCGTACCAACGAGATCTTCATCGAGAACGGCCGCTTTCATGGCGCCGTGATCGCGGCTGATCTTGCCGAGAAGCTGGGCAGAGGGCACCGCGATGCGCCGTTGGCGCCTCAGTACACTGTCGCCGCTGAATAACCCGACCACTTATTTCCCTTCCCCCTTTTCGTAGAGTAAGGACTGGACGTAAAGGAAGGCATGCTCGCACGCCGTGCAACGCTCATCATTGTCTGCGGCCTGCCTGGTTCGGGAAAGACGACCCTCGCTCGCACACTGGAGCAGACTCTGCACGGCGTTCGCTTCTG
>CAXTGN010000262.1:3468-7209 GCA_964243455.1 uncultured Acidobacteriaceae bacterium | reverse complement strand
GGGAGGAAGACCTTGCCGGTTTCGAGCGAGACGCGGCCGAGGGTGGTGTCGCGGACGGCGCGGGGCTGCTCGTTGATCTCCTTGAGCATGAAGTGCTTGTAGCCGGCTTTTTCGGCCTGGATGGGGTCCCAGGTGATGCGCTGCGGGGTGAGGGTTTTGGGGGTGCCGTTGAAGTCGGTGAGGGTGATGCCGGAGGTGGTGAGGGTGGCGACCTCGTTGTCTTGGAGGTAGTAGATGGAGCGGGTGTGGTGGAGGATGCCGGGGACGTCGGAGGCGAGGAAGAACTCGCCGTCGCCGAGGCCGAGGACGATGGGCGGGCCCATGCGGGCGGCGACCATCTTGTCGGGCTCGTGGGCGCTGAGGACGCCGATGGCGAAGGCGCCGGTCATGCGCTTGGCGGCGCGGCGGACGGCTTCTTCGAGGGGGAGTGATGGGCTGCCGGAGCGGACGACGGCTTCGTTGGCGCCGCCGAGGTCAACGGTGCGGGTGCCGGGGGCGGGCGGTTCGGAGCCTGCCAGTTCCAGTTCGTCCTGGATGACGTGGGCGATGATCTCGGTGTCGGTTTCGGAGAGGAACTTGTGGCCCTTGGCGATGAGGGCGTTTTTCAGGGTGAGATAGTTTTCGACGATGCCGTTGTGCACGACGACGAGGGTGCCGGTGCCGTCGCGGTGGGGGTGGGCGTTTTCCTCGGTGGGGCGGCCGTGGGTGGCCCAGCGGGTGTGGCCGATGCCGTAGGTGCCGTGGACGGGGTCCTCGCGGAGGATGGCGTCGAGGTTGCGGAGTTTGCCGGGGGCGCGGCGGAGCTGAAGGCCGTTGGGGCGACCGTCGGGGGTGAGGCCGCCGGCAACGGCGATGCCTGCGGAGTCATAGCCGCGGTATTCGAGGCGGGCCAGGCCTTCCATGATGACGGGGACACACGCTTTAGGACCGATATAACCGACGATTCCGCACATAGCTCAGTAGTGTAGCGGGATGGTGGCCGAAACTACTCAGGCGTTTGGGGGATCGTGCCGTGCCGGAGTGGGATGTGAGTCAGCGGCGTAGAAGACGACGGGTGCTCTCCATGCCCGTGCCGTAGACGAGGTGGGCGAGCCAGTGGCTCAGGTGGGCGGCGGCGGGTTCTTTGTTGGGCCATTTTGCGAAGCCTACGGCGGGGACGGAGAGGAGGTCGGTGCCGGCCCACAGGACGGTGCCAAACGCGGCGCCGAGGCCCACCCCGGGGAGCGCCGTGTACTCGGCTGCGATGCCGTACGCGACGCCCATGGCGATGCCGAAGGTGTAGTGAACGGCCGTTCCGGCGCGTTCGCGCTCAGGACGGCTGGGATGGCGACTGATGAGGAGCTTGCGGGCGAAGACGTCGGCGGCCTGCATGGTGACGGTATCCGGCTCGGGTTCGCCGGTGCGGAGGCGGTGTTCGGCCTCGGCAAGGTCTTCCGCGTGATCCCGGTCGGACTTCAGCGCGTTGAGTATGGCGTCGCCGGGGCCCTGGATGAACTTCAGCATGAGCCAGGAGCCAAGGAGGCCGCTAAGGGCACCGGCGATCAGGCCGGCGGCAAGACTTGGGCGTTCACCCATGGTGGAAAACCTCTGTCTGCATGGATGCGGGTGGCTCCCGGCTGCGAGGGTGCGCGGCCGAGGTGGATTGCGTGGGGTGGCAAACCGTTGTGACGCATTGATGTGAGGTGCGCTGCACGGGAGCAGGAGTTCCCCCCTTCACGCCAGAGTCCGGCAGTAGCATGAGACGATGCGCCTTCGGGTTCTTTACTCTTCCCTGCTTCTGTTAGTGAATGGCATTGTTTCCGCGCAGACGCTGACGCTGATGCATGCCACGGTGATCGATGTTCGCAGCGGGCAGACTACGCCTGAGAGCACGATTGTGATTAAGAGTCACCGGATCGTGTCTGTCACGACGCATGGCGCGGCGCCGAAGGTGGGCAAGGTCGTCGACGCAGGCGGGCGCTTCGTAATCCCTGGCCTTTGGGACATGCACACACACGTCTTCTTTGACCGCACGGCGGGCGATGGCAAGGACCTGATCCTGCCCATGTTTGTGGCGTTTGGAGTGACGGGGATCCGCGATATGGGGAGTGCGCTGGATCCGGTGCTGGAAGCACGGGGCGCGGTGGCATCGCACCAGCTGCTGGGGCCGCGGATGGTTGTGTCCGGACCCATGCTGGATGGACCGAGTTCCTCATACAAGGCTGCGCTGCCCATCACGACCCCGGCCAGCGGACGAGCGGCTGTGAATACCCTGCACGATCGTGGCGTGGACTTCATCAAGGTGCAATCGGGCGTGCCGCGTGAGGCGTACTTTGCGATCGCAGATCAGGCCAAGAAGGATGGCATCGAGTTTGAGGGGCATGTTCCTGACAGCATTCGTGCGTCGGAAGCGGTGACCGCAGGCCAGCGCACGTTTGAGCACCTGATCGGCATCTTCGAAGCGAGCTCGCCGGACCAGGATGCGTACCTGCTCGGCAGCTACGGCGATACACAAGGGACCAAGACAGTCGGCAAGTTGCTTGCCAGCTATGACCCGGCACGGGAGCAGCGAATGATTCAGCTGCTTGCGGTGAAGCAGGTGTGGCAGTGCCCGACGCTGTTCTGGGAGCGCGGCCAGTGGCTGGTGGATGCGATCGACTACCGCAAGGACCCCGATCTGGCGTATGCGCCGAGGTCCTGGGTAGAGCACGGGTGGCCGGCGATGCAAAAGAGCATCGCGGCTTCACTGGATACTGACCCGTTGGCCGTGCGGGAGCGCTTTGTTGAGCACGAGCTCGGCATCGTGCACCGGTTGCAGGTGGCGGGTGTTCCTTTTCTTGCAGGCACGGACACGCCTGCGGGCGTGGATCTGCTTCCGGGAATCAGTCTGCATCGCGAGCTGGAGCGCCTGGTCGCGGCTGGCTTCACGCCGCTGCAGGCTTTGCAGACGGCGACGCTGAACCCGGCACTCTTTCTCCATCGAACGGCAGAGCTGGGCACGGCGGAGCCGCACAAGCTGGCGGATCTCCTGCTACTCGATCGGAACCCGTTGCTGGACATCCGCAACACACGCAGCATCGCCGCGGTTGTGCTCGATGGCGAGTATTTCTCTCCCCAGCAGATAGAAGCGCTTCGTACGCACCTGAAAGCGCTGGCCGCGGCGCGCTGAGCGGTTTCAGCCCGGCAGATACCACGGCACGTTGATCACGACGATGCGGCGGTTGCCTTTGAGCAGGAGCAGGGTGCGGAGCACCGCCGAACGGTGATTGTGCAGCAGGTATTGGTACCAGCGTGCGGTGACGAGCTCCGGGACGATGACTGCGATGCGGCGATCGGGGAGCGAGGATTCCTTGTCGAGGACGTACTTGAGTATGGGGCTGGTGATAAAGCGGTACGGCGACTGCAGGGCGACGATTTCGGGTTCCGTGATGCCGGCGGCCTTTGCAGCCGAGGCGAGTTGCTCGTTCCAGCCCTCGGTGGTGCAGTCTTCGGGCTCGCCGACAGGCTCGATGTGAAGGACCTGCACGTCGGGTGTAAGCGAGCAGGCAAACTGCAGGGCGGTTTGCGAGGCCCGGTTCCAGTGCGAGACGGGCAGGATGGCAAAGGGTGCCGTTTCTTTGGCGAGCTCGAGGTGGTCGAGGTGTGACTGCGCGTTGACGAACTCGTAGTGGCGATGAACGCCGACCATGAGCAAGATGAGCAGCGGGATCATCAGCACGGTAATCCAGGCGCCCTCCGGGAACTTGGCGACAAGAACCACAA
>CAXTGN010000262.1:777-3458 GCA_964243455.1 uncultured Acidobacteriaceae bacterium | reverse complement strand
AGAGAGCGCCGAGACCGTTGAGCGCCATCGAGAATTTCGAGCCTCGACCGGGGTTTTTGCGCCAGTGGCCAACCATGCCTGCCTGCGAGAGCGTGAAGGCCATGAAGGCGCCGATGGCGAAGAGTGGGATGAGTCGATCGGTGACGCCGCCGAAGGCGATGAGGATGAGCGAGGAAAGGATCGCGAGGACGATGATGCCTTCGGTGTAGACAAGGCGGCGGCCGCGGATCGCGAAGAACTTGGGGAGATAGCCGTCTTCGGCGATGGCGCGGCAGAGACGCGGGAAGTCGGTGAAGGCGGTGTTGGCGGAAAGCGAAAGCAGGATGAGGATGCTCGCAATCGTGACGTAGTACACGACGCCCTTGCCGGCTACGGCGGCGGTGATCATGCTGAGCAGGCTCTGGTACTGCGGTGAGCCGGGTTCAGTGGCCATAATGCCGTAGATCTTCGTCAGGTGGGCAATGCCGTAAAGGAAAACGCCGAGCAGAACGACGATGACGGTGAGGGTGCGGCGAGCGGTCTGGGTGTTGGGGTCTTTGAAGGCAAGCACGCCATTAGAGACGGCCTCGACGCCCGTGAGCGCGGTACAGCCGGAGGCAAAGGCACGGATGAGCAGCCACGCACCCACTGCGGCGACGGCGTGGCCGGAGGCGTGCGGTGGTGCGACAACGGGTGTGGGATGGCCTCCACTTGCGATGGATTTGAAGAGCCCCCAACCGAGCACGCCTAACAAGCAGACGCAGAAGAGATAGGTGGGCAGCATGAACAGCACGCCACTCTCGCGGACGCCGCGCAGGTTCACCAGCGTGAGCAGAAGGAGAATAACGAGGCAGAGGCTCAGCGTGTGCTGACCGAATTTGGGGACCGCGGAGACGAGCGCCCCGACGCCTGTAGAGATGCCGACGCCCACGTCGAGCAGGTAGTCCAGCATCAGCGCGGCGGCGGCGAGCAGGCCGAGGCCTCGGCCGAGGTTCTCACTAGCTACGGTGTACGAGCCGCCACCGTTTGGGTAGGCGGCGATGGTCTGGCGGTAGCTGAAGAAAACGATCGCGAGCAGCGCGATGATGGTGAGGCTGATGGGCAGGACGTAGGCGATGCCGGCGGCGGCTGCGGGGATCAGGATAGTGAGTGCGGCTTCCGGGCCGTACGCCGCAGATCCCAGGGCGTCCAGACCGAAGGCGGGGACTCCCTCCGCTACGCCGACGCGTTGCGCGGCGTCTTCTTCGGACGCCAGCGGGCGGCCGAGCAGCGTGTCGAGGAAAGGCATGCGTGTGAGATGCGAGAAGCGGCAAGGCCTGGCGCGGTCGTCCGCAGAGATACGAGGAGTAGGAGTCGTCGCGGCGTTACGCAGAATACAGGGGTCTCTCCACTGCGCTTCGCTTCGGTCGAGATGACGCGTTTTGCGGATCGGCAGGGTCGCGGTCCTGCGCTGGTCGAGAAAACTGTTTGGGGGAAAAGAGGAAAGGATGCTGACGGAAGCGGTGAGGCTGGGCTAGTATTCTGGAAACGTTTCCAAAGCAAGTGTCCAGCACCAAAGCTGCTGTTGTGCTCCGCTCAAGTTGCTCCGCGTCGAGACCACTCAACATGCCTGCGCTCCCGTGTGCCGGGATCGTCTGCGCCTCACCCAGCTGAAGGAGATCCGCTTGCGCCCCCAACGATTGAAACGCCGTGCTCTGCTGGCAGGGCTTGTGTTACCGGCCACGTTTACCCTGAACGCCTCTGCCCAGACGGCGGAACGACGTGCCCTGTCCACCGGTCTTGCCGCTCCTGCGCTGGATGTACGCGTCGGCGCTGTGACCGCGGAGCAGACGCTCCGCTTCGGCCTGACGCTGCCGCTGCACAACGTCGCTGCCCTGAAGATGCTGCTGCAAGAACAGGGGGACCCAACGAGCCCGCAGTATCACAAGTACCTCTCGCGCGATGAGTTTCTGGAACGCTTTGGGCCGACCGAGGCCGAGTACCAGCAGGCGCAAAGCTATGCCAAGGCCCAGGGCTTTACGGTGACGCGCACCTTTGCCAATCGCATGCTAGTGAATGTGAGCGGCAGCGCGCGGCAGGTGAACAGCGCCTTTGCAGTGAAGATGCAGAACCTGAAGGCGACAACAGATGGGCGCGCGTATTACGCGCCCGATGCCGAACCGACGGTGACCGGCGCAGTGCCGCTGCTCAGCGTGGTGGGACTGAACACGCGCGACCTGCCCAAGCCGATGCTGGACACGAGCAAGGTGAAAGCGATCGGCGGGAGCTCGCGTACGAACGGGACAGTGCGAAGCAATGCCGCCGTGCAGGCTTTCACGACAGGAAGCGGACCGGATGGGCAGTTCCTGGGTAGCGATATGCGCGCGGCATATGCGGGAGGTGTTGCCGCTGCTGGCGAAGGGCAGAGCGTAGGTCTGGTTGAGCTTGGGCCCTACAACCTGAGTGATGTGTATGCGTATTTCAACCTTGTGGGTCAGCCGTTGAACGTGCCGATCTACAACGTGTATCTGGATGTGGACGGCGTGTGCGGGGCGGGGTGCGATGACGGCGAAGAGGTGATCGATGCCGAGCAGGCCATTTCGATGGCGCCGAGTATGTCGGGCCTGTTGATCTATACGGCGTACGGCTCAGGCAGCGATGCGTTGACGGCCTTCAGCCAGGCGGCGAGCGACGATGTGGCCAAGCAGCTGAGCCTGTCTTTC
>CAXTGN010000262.1:0-767 GCA_964243455.1 uncultured Acidobacteriaceae bacterium | reverse complement strand
CAGGGGTATGAGCAGACGTTCATGGAGCTGACGGCGCAGGGTCAGAATGTCTTTGTGGCTTCGGGTGACTCCGGCGCGAACCCGGGCGGCATTGGATACCCGGGCAACAGCCCCAACATCACGGATGTCGGTGGAACGGATCTGGTGACGGCGACTCCGGGCGGCCCGTGGCAGAGTGAGAGCGCGTGGATCGGCAGCACCGGTGGGTGGAACACGCAATCCCTAATTCCCGCGTACCAGAAACCTGTCATCAACAGCGCCAATCAGGGCTCGCCGCTGTATCGCAACATCCCCGATGTGGCGATGGAGGCGAACACAGATAACATCTTCTGCGCCAATGGCGGATGCTATGAAGGCATCGGTGGCACCAGCCTCGCGGCGCCACGGTGGGCGGGCTTCCTGGCCTTAGCCAACGAGCAGTCGAATGGCTTTCCGATTGGGTTCCTGAACCCGCTTGTGTACAGCATCGGGCAGAGTTCGACCTACACGACGGACTTCCATGACATCACGACGGGAAATGATTTCAACTCCGGCAGCCCTACCATGTTCTCCGCGGTTCCTGGGTACGATTTGACGACGGGCTGGGGCTCGCCGAATGGGCGATCGATGCTGGATCAGTTGGCACCGAGCACGCTGGCGAGCCAGCCGAACTTCTCGCTGACGGCCTCGTCGATGAGCCTGAACCTGACACCGGGCCAGACGGCAACGACGGCGGTGACGTTGACGGGCACCAATGGCTTCAGCGGCGCGGTTGCGCTGAACGCTAT
>CAXTGN010000261.1:0-7269 GCA_964243455.1 uncultured Acidobacteriaceae bacterium | reverse complement strand
GATGCCGCATCTTCCTCCGTGACCGGCCGGCGCGGCAGGATCGGAAACTACCTAGAGGGGGTTCGGATCAGGCCGAAACAGGCTTTGGCGTAACGGGTCGGGACCGTGACTCAGGATGCGTGCTGGGCTTGGAGGCCGGCACGGATGGGCGTGAAACGCCGCTTTTCGCCGAGACCATCGCCCGTCTAGCATTTGCCTGGGACTAAATTTTCTGCCTCGTCGTGTCACAAAGCATGAGCGAACAAAGCGATGGTCTGCTTGTGCGTCGGAAGAGCATCAATCTCGTTGTCGTCTAGATAGTATATGTTTCAAGAATCGTTGTCCGCACCTCAATGCGAGGCATCTTTCTCAACGACGATCTATCATTGCGGTATGAAACTGATAAAGGCCCCTCACCCTGACCAGCTCACCCGTCCCCTGGTTCATCATTGCCCCGCCTGTAATCGCCCCCCTGTCATTGCGAGGAGCGCTTGCGGCGCGGCAATCCAGGGGACGCAAAACCGAGGCTGCAGCCCGTGCCCGCCTGGATTGCCGCGCCGCAAGCGCGGCTCGCAATGACGGCGCCGGCAGGTCCGGTCAAAGCGCCCCGCATTTGGCCTAAGTCAGCATGTATGTGCCCCCCTGCCCTGCCCGCTGGCCCAGCCCGGCGGAAAGCCCTGGCGGACAGCCGGCCCTGCCCCCTAGCCTTGCGCAGCGCAGCGCCACATGATGGGGCAAGCCCGGCAGCAAAAGGACATCCCTGGTGAGCGGCTTCAAAAGTACCCAGCATTACATTGCCTCCCGCGACCTGGAGGTGGCGGTCAACGCCGCCGTCGCCCTGCAGCGCCCCCTGCTGGTCAAGGGCGAACCCGGCACGGGCAAGACCGTCCTGGCGCACGAGGTCGCCACCGCCCTGGGCCACCCGCTGATCGAGTGGCACGTCAAATCGACCACCAAGGCGCAGCAGGGCCTATACGAGTACGACGCCGTAAGCCGCCTGCGCGACAGCCAGTTGGGTGACCCCAAGGTCGCCGACATCGCCAACTACATCGTCCGCGGCAAGCTGTGGGACGCCTTCGACGCCGACCGCCCGCAGGTCGTGCTGATCGACGAAATCGACAAGGCCGACATCGAGTTCCCGAACGACCTGCTGCTGGAATTGGACCGCATGCAGTTCTTCGTCTACGAGACCCGCCAAACCGTCGCCGCCCGGCACCGCCCGGTGGTCATCATCACCAGCAACAACGAGAAGGAACTGCCGGACGCCTTCCTGCGCCGCTGCTTCTTCCATTACATCCGCTTCCCCGACCGCCCGACGATGGAGCGCATCGTCGAAGCCCACTACCCCAGCCTGCAATCTGACCTAGCGCGGGAGGCGCTCAATGTGTTCTTCCAGGTGCGCGAGGTGCCCGGCCTGAAGAAGAAGCCCGCCACCTCCGAGCTGCTGGACTGGCTGAAGCTGCTGATGATCGAGGACATGCCCGCCGACGCGCTGCGCAGCCAAGACGCCAAGCTGGTGATCCCTCCCCTGCACGGCGCGCTGCTGAAGAACGAGCAGGACGTGCACCTGTTCGAGCGGCTGGCCTTCCTGAACCGGCGCGGCGGCTAACGGTGTTCGCAGAGTTCGTCTTCGCGCTGCGAGAGGCCGGGGTGCCGGCGTCCATCACCGAGTACCTGACGCTGCTAGGCGCGATGAAGGCCGGCGTGGCGGACTACAGCGTGGATGACTTCTACTATCTCAGCCGCGCCGCGCTGGTGAAGGACGAGCGCTATCTGGACCGCTTCGACCAGGTGTTCGGCCAGGTGTTCCGCGGCCTGGAGGCCACGTCCGGCGAGGCACCCGGCGGCGTGGCCATGCGCGACCTGCCGACCGAGTGGCTGCGCCGGATGGCGGAAAAGCACCTGACTGCCGAGGAGCGCGCGCAGGTCGAGGCGCTGGGCGGCTTCGACAAGCTGATGGAGACGTTGAAGCAGCGCCTGGCCGAGCAGCAGGGACGCCACCAGGGCGGCAGCAAGTGGATCGGCACCGCGGGCATCTCGCCGTTCGGCGCCTATGGCTACAACCCCGAGGGCGTGCGGATCGGCCAGGACGGCAGCCGCCACCGCCGGGCCGTAAAGGTGTGGGACAAGCGCGAGTTCCGCGACCTGGACGACGGGGTGGAGCTGGGCACCCGCAACATCAAGCTGGCGTTGCGCCGCCTGCGCCGGTTCGCGAGGCAGGGCGCGGCGACCGAGCTGGACATGGCCGGCACCATCCGCGCGACGGCGCAGAACGCCGGGTCATTGGACCTAAAGATGGTGCCCGAGCGGCACAATGCGGTGAAGGTACTGCTGTTCCTCGACGTGGGCGGCAGCATGGACGACCACATCCGCGCGTCCGAGGAGTTGTTCTCCGCCGCGCGCAGCGAGTTCAAGCACCTGCACTTCTACTACTTCCACAACTGCCCGTATGAGCGGGTGTGGCAGCACAACCATCGCCGCCGCGACGACACCGTGCCGACCGAGGAGGTGATCCGCACCTATGGTCCGGACTACCGCGCCATCTTCGTCGGCGATGCGACGATGAGCCCGTATGAAGTCGTGGCCCCCGGCGGTAGCGTCGAGCACTGGAACGAGGAGCCCGGCAGCGCCTGGATGGCCCGGCTGACCGGCCACTGGCGGCGCAGCGCCTGGCTGAACCCGGTGCCGCGCGAGTACTGGGGCGGCGCACCCTCCATCGGCATGGTGCGCCAGTTGATGGAGGACCGCATGTACCCGCTGACCCCGGGCGGCCTGGAGGAGATGATCCGGGAGCTGAGCCGCTAACGCCCGGCGAAGAAGCCCGCGATTTCCGCGGCCGCCCGGTCGGGGTCCTCCTGGTGCGGGAAGTGCCCTACCCCGTCGAACATCGCCAGGTCCAGGTCGCTGAAGGTCTCGCCGAGCCGGTCCGTCCAGGCGTAGGGGAACAGCGGGTCGTGCTCGGCCCAGCGGACGCGGGTTGGGACGGCGATGGGCGGCAGATGCGGCGCCTCGCCCTGCATGATCTTGATGCGGTCCGCCGCGGCGGCCTTGTAGAAGGCAAAGCCGCCCTCCAGGTTGCCTGGTTTCAGGAAGTTATCGACCCAGTCCTCCAACATCGCATCGCACCATTCCGTCCGGTGCGACCAATGCCGCAGGATATAACCGATGTAGGCCCGGCAGGTGGCGCGGCTGTCGCCGACCAGGGCGGGGGCGAAGTCCATCAGGTGGAACGACTGGTACCAGATCTCCCGCAGCCGGTCGGGCGTGCCCATGCGGGGGCCGATGCCGGGATAGGAGAAGTCGAAGAACAACAAGCCGGACAACTGCTCCGGCGCCTGCCGGGCCAGCGGCTGCATGACGGACCCACCGACATCGTGGCCAACCACGCCAACCCGGTCCACCCCCATGGCGTGCAGCAACGCCAGCATGTCGGAGGCATGGTCCGCGGCGCTCCACGGCCCCGCAGGCTTGTCGCTGGCGCCGAAGCCGCGCAGGTCGGGGGCGATCAGGGTGAAGCGGTCCTGCAACCGCTGCATCACTGGCTCCCAGGTGCGCCAATACTCCGGCCAGCCGTGCAGCAGCAACAGAAGTGGACCAGACCCGGCGGTGGCGACGTGGAACGACGCGGCCTTTGCGGAAACCATCCTGTGTTCGATGTGCGCCTCCATCCTCGCTGCCGTGCCGGCGTTCCGCCTTGGCATGTCGCCGTCTGGACCATGATCGCCGACCGGGCCGTGCCGCTGCGATGGTGAAGTGGGTCGCGGCAGCCTCACGGCGACCGCATGCCGGACTTACAGCGTGCGCGGGCCTTCCACCGGCGGCGTGAGACTAGGCCGCTTGATGGCTGACCATGCAAATGGCTGCCGGGTACGACGCATCCATTGCAGGTTTGTTTCTCTTTGTCTCATGAGGTTATGCACTCAAGAAGTATGAAGGCAAAGAGGGGCAGCCTACAAGTAGCGGGCGCCACGGACAGGATCATACCTCTGCCCCTTGCTTTGAGCAGTTGCCCGGCGCCCCGTTTGTTGTTGCGAGGAGCGCTTGGGACGCAGCAATCCAGCAGCCGCAGACCGGAAGTGCGGCCCGTGCGTCCCTGGATTGCCGCGCCGCAAGTGCGGCTCGCAATGACGGCCCCAGACCTGGCGCGGCAGCGTAAGGGTCAGAGTCGGTGGAGTTTGTCATGAGGACGCCCTGCCATCCTCATGAGCAGTCCCGTGATCGCGGTTTCGGGCTGCCGCGGCATGCATGGTGCCGGCAGTTTCCGGATTGCGCCGGGTTGCACCAGCGCCCATCAAGCGACACGATGGTCGATGTCGCTGGCTGGCCGTGCGGCGGCTACCCGGCTGACGGCCGCCGTCCTTGCCGAGACGACATGGCCGGCACCGGTCGATGAATGCAACGCCTGCAAAGGACAGTATGGCCGGGCTCGGCCATCTCTTTCCTGCCTGATCCGCTTGGGAATGCCCTGGCTGACGTGCGCCAGGACTGATACCCGGCCGGCAAGGTCGTCCCCCTCCCCTGCCCCGTTCAAGCGCCGGTCGCAACCGACGTGCCGATGCTGGGCTATTGAAAGAGTATTCGGCAATGACGCTCCCGCTGCAACCTGGTGATGTTGCGTTGCTGGCCCGTATCCAGGCCCTGCGCGCAAGGACCACGGACCATGGTTGCACTCCGCCAGAGGCCATCGCAGCCGCCGCAAAGGCCGCCGAGCTGCTTGAGCGGCACGGCTTGTCCTTTGCCGACCTGGAACGGCGGGCAAGCCCCTGTGATCGGGCCGAGGTGCTGACCGATCGCAGCCGGGCCGGCCCGCTTGAGGCGTGCGGGCCGTCGGTGGCCGCCTACACGGAGTGCTGTTTCTGGCTCGAAGTGGCCGAGAGTGGCCGGCTCACCCAGGTGTTCTTTGGACTGCCGGACACTGTGCAAGCTGCGGTGCGCTTAATGGCACGGGTAGGCCAGGCGTTCGAGACCGAAGGCAACACGTTCCGATCTGGGAAAGCTTATAAGCAAGGCCGGGGCGGCCGACGGCGCGAGCTGCATACGTCATTCATCCTCGGGTTCGCCGACGGGATACAGGCCAAGCTGGACATGATGCGCATGGCGCGGGATGCGGCATTGCAGCAGTCGGGCCGCGGTAGCCACTCCCTGGCGACGACGTCCATCGTCGATGCCGAGGTGGCAAGGCTCGGCCTGCGCTTTCGGTCTTCTAAGCCGGTAGAGCGCCCTCTCAACGCGGACGCCTACGATGCTGGCTGCATCGCAGCACACCAGGCAGAGATGGTGAGCGGGATCGAGGAATGAATTTCTACAGCCAGTCACCTTGATGGGGGTCAATCGTCGCCTCGTTGGCCTACCCTTTCCCGAACTCTAGCCCAGGTCGCCAACTCATGAGGTCTAGAGTTTAGTTACCGTTGAGGTCATGAGGAACTGAGTGCCGGACATCATGAGGCCACTGCCGGTTCTATGTATCCGCCCATCCCACCAGGTGCAACGATGTCGATCTAGCTCCAGACCGGCAGGCATGACGGCGGTCCAGCGCCACAACAGTCCCACAACGTCCCGGGTGTATGGCGAGATGTCTGAGCGGATGCGTCAGATGGGTGCAGGAAGGGACGCCACCTGCTGTTCATGATGCTTTCCCCTCATTAAATCATGAGGTCAAGTGTCGACTTATTCATTGGTGACCGAGACGCATTACGGCAAGAGGTCTTAACCCGGGGGAGCTTGCCATACGCGCTAAGCCCCATGTGACCGGCCTGACACGCCTACTCGTTGAGCATCTAAACCATGATGCCATCTGTTCTAGAGGTACTGACCTCCTTTATATTAGATATCATGACCTCATGAGGCCAGGCCACGCTTGATGCCGCTCGACTCCGTGCTAGAACAGATATCATGGACCTAACCTCTCATGAGGAGATGAGTACATGAAAGTCGTCGCATTCACGTCAGACAAAGGTGGAATGGGAAAGTCCACCGCAGCAATCAATCTCGCCTGCGCCGCCGCCGAGGACGGGTTCGAAACAGCAATCCTCGACCTCGACCCGCAGGCGTCGGTCGGCCGATGGGCGCGAGTTCGGAAGAAGGCCGGGCTGGCGCAACGCCCAGTCGCCGAAGTCTGCGTTCCCATCGACGTCGAAGACCGCTTGCGCGAGCTTGCCGACGCCGGAGCGGAACTCGTCCTGCTCGACACGGCTGGGCGCGACAACAACGCGATCACCCAGGCCATCGCCGCCGCCGACATCGTGCTGATCCCGTGCCACCCGACCGACCTGGAGCTGTCCACGCTCGGGCCGACCTTGGGACGGCTTCGGGCGGACCAGAAGCCGCACTATGTGCTGCTCATCGACTGGTCGGCCGGCGCGGTCCGCCGCCGGGCCGATGCGGCGGCGGCGATCGAGCGGGCAGGAGGGCGGGTGGCCTCAGTGGCCTATACCCACCGCGCCGACTATCGCCTAGCAATTGAGCACGGGGAAGGCGTGACGTCATTCCAACCGGACCAGCCGGCAGCCCGGGAGATACGCGCGGTCTGGGCATGGCTCCGCGAAGTCTTGGCCCTTGCTGCCAAGGCGCCCAAGCTCGGCGCCGTCGCATGAGGCCGCCTGCGGCAAAACGGCCATCCCGCCTGGCCGACCTGGACATCGAGAGCGAGGGCCTGACGCAGCAGGATGGCCTGGCCGAGCGCTTGGCCCGGCAACGCAGCAGGGCAGGGGAGGCCACCGATGAAAAAGCCGCGAGCCGAACCCCGCCGCCCGCCCGCGACGCCAATGCCTGGCGGCGCGGCAAGTCGCTGCTGCAAGTGGCCATCGACGAGGACACGCATGTTGAGTTGAGCATCATCGCCAAGCGGCGTCGCCTGACGCTCAGCCAGTTGACCAAGGACGCGCTGAACGAATGGCTCAAGGCGCATGGACACGAGCTGAAGATCACCAGCTAGGCACCCCGGGGCCAGCACTGCAGGGGACGCGCGCTGTGTCGGCACTGAGCCGTGTTCGCTATTCCAGGCCCGTCCTAGCCGGTGGGCAGCGGCGGGGCAGGGGCCTTATGCTGGCGCGAGCGAACTGGTCCATAGCTGCCGGTAGCACCGCAAGCAAAGGCCATACGGCGCGGGAGTCGCTCATCCCAGAGGCGTCGAAACAAGTCCTCATTAGGGCGTTAAAGCATGACCTCATGAAATAATTGCCGTTTCACATCATGAGTAAAGGAGGCAGACCGAACGAGCAGTAATGGAGTCCCTAAAGATCACCGGCATTGAAACCCTGCGCACGGCCGAGTTCGCCAACGTCCTGTGGG
>CAXTGN010000260.1:0-7271 GCA_964243455.1 uncultured Acidobacteriaceae bacterium | reverse complement strand
AACCAGCGGCGCGACAGGAACCAGCGGGACCCCCGGCACCACCGGCAGCACGGGGTCGACAGGCTCGACCGGCAGCACCGGTTCCACCGGTACGACCGGCAGCACCGGCAGCACCGGTTCCACTGGTTCCACTGGTACCACCGGCAGCACGGGCATCACCGGCACCACAGGTGTGACCGGCACTACCGGAACCACGGGCACGACAGGTGCCACTGGATCAACTGGGTCCACTGGAGTTACTGGAACCACAGGATCTACCGGATCGACCGGCAGCACGGGCAGCACGGGCACGACAGGAACCACCGGTGCCCATGTTTACAACATCACTGTGACCGCGACGGCTGGCGGCACGCTTTCCCACGCAGTATCCCTGACGCTTACCGCGCCGTAAACGAGACACCGCCCTTGTTCGCCCTTCTTTCCAAGTCGATCTTTACGAGCCATGCACCCCGGCGTGGTTGCAGCGTCCTGTGCTGGCGCACGCTGGTGCTGCTTACCCTGGCGGCGCTCCCTGCGGGCCGGGCCGGTGCACAGGAGTCGCAGATCCCCGCTGACTTCGGCGTGACCTATCTCCAGGAGCGCACCAAATTCGTCGGCTCCGGCACGAACCCGTACTTCATGCTGCGAGGCGCAAAAGTCGATTTCTCCTACAGCCTCGCCAAGAGCATCGGCCTGGCTGTCAGCGGCAGCGGACTCTCGACCGTGAATCTGCGCGGCTCGCTCGACGTGGAGCAGATCTCGGTGATGGCCGGTCCGCGTTACACCTGGAACTGGGGACATATCACCCCCACGGCCACCAGCCGCAAGGGTGGCCTGTTCGTTGAAGGCAAGGTGGGTTATGTTATCGCGACCTCCGGCGCCTACCCCGTGAACGGCGTGATCATGGACCACGCCTCGGCGTTGACGTACCTGGGGGGCGCCGGCGTGAACGTTCACCTCTACGATCGCTTTGAGCTGCGCGCCATTGAAGTCGAGTATGTGCGTAACCAGCTGCCCAACGGTGGAACGAATGTGCAAAACAGCCTGCGATTGGGGTCCGGAATCAACTTCCATTTCGGCCTGTAGCCAGTGGCAAAGCGTTGCGCAAGGAGCGGAGACTGCGCCTCGGCATAGGTTCTCGCCCTGGACGCGGCTGGCGGACGACCCTTTGCCCAGTGTGCAAGTGCGCATATCCGCGAATGCGGCGGCCCGCATCCTACTGTTTGCGATGGAAGCACGGAATCTCCATCAAGTAGCCGAAACAAGACCAGCCATTGGTTTTGAAGATCGTCTGCGCCTATTGATCGACACGGGTCTGCTGCTCAGTTCTGAGCGCAGCCTCGATGTGATCGTGCAGGCTGCGCTGGATGCCGGCCTGGCCCTGTGCGGTGCCGCGTTCGGTGCATTCTTCTACAACAACCTGGGCGAACACGGCGAAGCGTACCAGCTCTACAAGATCTCCGGCGTCGACCCGCAGATGTTTGCCAGCTTTCCCATGCCAAGATCGACAGCGGTGTTTGCGCCGACGTTCTATGGGGAGACGATCGTCCGCTCCGATGACATCACGGCGGATCCGCGCTACGGCCGCAATGCCCCGCTACAGGGGATGCCGCCCGGCCATCTTCCCGTACGTAGTTACCTTGCGGTGCCCGTACGCAGCCGTGGCGGCGAGGTGTTTGGCGCCCTGCTGTATGGCCACCCGGAGAAGGCTGTGTTTCAGCCTGAGATCGAGAGCCTTGTGGCGACCATTGCCGCACAGGCTGCGGTGGCGATCGAAAACTTCCGGCTCACCGAAAGCCTGAAGCGCGAGATTGCCACCGCCGATGCGGCGCGCGCCGACCAGCGATCGACACACCGCCGCTTGCGGCAGGCGCTCGATGCCGCGCAGCTGGGCACCTGGATCTGGGACGCCGCGTCCGGGCTTATCGACTTCGACGAGCGCGCAGGCGAACTTTTTGATGTCCCGGCGCACGTGCCCTTGTCGCGAGAACAGCTTTGGCATGACAAGGTGCTGGAAGGCGACCACGCGGAGAGCCCTCGGGACCTGCGCAGCCTGCTTGACGCAGGTCTCCAATATGGAGCCGAGTATCGCATCCAGTTGCCGGATGGCGCGCTACGCTGGATCGCCTCCAGCGGCACCGCCACGGTGGATCCGGCTTCGGGCGAGATGATCGGTATGGCTGGAACGGTGCAGGACGTTTCCCTGCGCAAGAACCAGGAGGAGTCACTACGCCAGAGCGAGAAACTGGCCGCCACGGGACGCCTGGCCGCCACCATTGCGCACGAGATCAACAATCCGCTCGAGGCCGTCACGAACCTGATTTACCTGGCAAAGACCGATCCCACCACCCCGGGGCCGGTGCAGCGGATGCTGGAGACTGCCGATAACGAACTGGCGCGCGTGGCCCAGATCGCCCAACAGACGCTGGGCTTTTATCGTGACACCACCAACCCGGTCAGCATTGACCTGAACGAGCTGCTGGGCGCCGTTGTGGACCTGTTTGGGCGCAAGCTCGCCGTCAAGCGGCTGCAGGTCACGCTGGATCTGGATCCCGGGCTGTCCATCATCGGACTTCAGGGAGAGATCCGGCAGGTCGTCTCCAATCTTTTGGTGAACGCGATCGATGCTTCACCCAACAGCGGCAGTGCCATCCGGATTCGGGCCCGGCACCGACGTCGCAACGGTCGCAAGGGTGTCTCGGTCATGATCTCCGACGGGGGCAGCGGCATCCCAAAGCACGTCCGCAACCGGCTTTTTACTCCATTTGTGACGACCAAGCAGTCTCGCGGTACGGGCCTTGGGCTTTGGGTCACCCGCGGCATGGTTGAAAAACACGGTGGCACCGTCTGCTTCCGGTCCTGCACCGACCGTCCTACCGGTACCGTCTTCCGGATCTATCTGCCAGAAAGCGGCGCGGATCAATCTTTTGGTTCCCCAAGCTCCGCCGTTCTCCAGTAAACTTGCGTTCGGGAGTTGCCCCGTTCGCATAGTTTGAAACGGGCTGTTCCGCTCTCAGTGCGATTTCGGACCCGTGCGCCAGGCTCCGCCATCCGCC
Organism: uncultured Acidobacteriaceae bacterium; assembly: GCA_964243455.1. Lineage (GTDB taxonomy): Bacteria > Acidobacteriota > Terriglobia > Terriglobales > Acidobacteriaceae > Granulicella. The sequence continues at coordinate 4,236 of CAXTGN010000260.1, read as the reverse complement.
CAGCTCAGGCCAAATGATGATTCCTTATTTTTTTCTTAATGAAAACTCTCCGTTGAAGCCCTACTCCGATCCGCTTTCGGGAAAGGGTACGGAGAACTCTCCGCCGGCGCCGCGCATTCTGGTTGTTGACGACGAGGTCTTAATTGCGGACACGATAGTGCAGATCCTGAACCGGAACGGCTTCATTGCCGAGGCGGCGTATTCCGGGGTCCAGGCCATCGAACTCGCTCGCGTGCACTGTCCTGAGCTGGTCCTGTCCGATGTCATGATGCCGCACGTAGACGGCGTCGAGTCCGCCATCGCCATCCGCGAGGTCTGTCCCGACACGAGGATCGTGCTCTTCAGCGGCCAGGCGGCCACAGTGGAGATCCTTGCCCGGGCCCGGGCCCGGGGTCACGAGTTCGAACTACTTCCCAAGCCTATCCATCCGACGCAGCTGATCAAGCATCTGCGAAGGTAATACGCTTTTCGGCGTTGGATTGTATCTGGGCTTGTGTCATGCGGCACAAGCCCTCGGCGTCTCATAAGGCTTCTCCGGCGTCATATCTTGAACCGAGGACGACTCATGCCCAATCAGCTCCCCATCGCGATCTATTACGAGCAGCCTCACTGGTTCAAGCCCCTCTTCGCCGAACTTGACCGTCGCGGCACACCCTACGTCAAGCTCTTCGCTCCCGAGCACTTTTACGATCCAGCGGATCGCCCGGAAGAGAAATACTCCCTGGTCTTTAATCGTATGAGCCCGTCGGCCTGGAACCGCGACCATGGAGACCAGATCTTTTACACCCTCGGCTTCCTGGAGCACCTCCAATCCCGTGGCGTAAAGGTATTGAACGGCATGAAGGCGTTCAGCTCCGAGCTGTCCAAGGCTGGACAGCTGGTCCTTATGGAGAAGCTGGGCGTGCCTTACCCGAAGGCCCGCGTGATTCACCGGCCCGAGCAGGCGCTGGCTGCGGCGGAAGGCCTTCGCTGGCCGGTCGTGGTCAAGCCGAACATCGGTGGATCCGGCGCCGGGGTGAAGCGGTTTGACGGCGCTTCGCAGCTGCGGCACGCGATCGAGGCAGAGGCCGGATCGCCGGACGCCCTGCAGTTTGGCCTTGATTCTACGGCGCTCGTGCAGGAGTTTATCCCTGCGCAGGATGCCCACATCGTCCGCGTCGAGGTGCTCAACGGCAAGTTTCTGTATGCCATCAAGGTGCACATAACGGGCGAGACCTTTGACCTGTGCCCGGCCGACATCTGCCGCACGACCAGCGGCACCGACCTGAACCGTGCAGCTTGTGCGATCGACGCTCCGAAATCCGGCATCACCGTCGAGGCATTCACTCCTCCTGCCGATGCGATCGCCGACGTCGAGGAAATCATGAAGCACTCCGGTATCGATATCGGCGGTGTCGAGTACATCACCGATTCCCGAGACGGCCAGCGCTACTTCTACGACACCAACGCTCTTTCCAATTTCGTGGCAGACGGCCCCAACGTCGTCGGTTTCGACCCCTTCGCAAAGCTGGTCGACTGGCTCGAGGCTGAAGCAGGCCTTGAACTCTCCATCTTCACCGGAAGATCCCCGGAAGATCAGCACGCCTTGGCAGGGGAGCTTGCCAACAGCTAATCTCCCCTGAAACAAGACGGCGCCGCTCCCATCAGGAGGCGGCGCCGTTTTCTACTGTCTTACGTGCTTAAGACTTCTTGCTCTTGCTAGACGGCTTGATTGTGGTCTTGGTTGCGGTCGTCTTCCGACCTTCCTGGGCCGAAGCACCGGGGCTGTCCGGCGTGCTGCCCTGGAAGCGTGAGTGCAACCCATCGCCAGGCTGCAGCGGAGAGATACCGCCCTTGGACATCAGCTGTGCCGCGATCTCATAAATCTCTTCCGGCGCGTAGTCCGGCGAGAAAATCGTGGGGCATTCGCCCACAACCGGACCTTCTGCCGCGTAATCTGGCGCTCCAGCGATGACTTCGAGCTCCTCGCCGTCCGCCCAGTCTGCGGGGCCTGACCATACACCAGCGACATCGGCGTACTCGCCCTTCTCAGAGAAGGTGTACAGCTTGCGATGGCTGCCGATCTCCTGCCATTTGCGTGCCTCGGGGATCTTGGCATCGTCAATGTTGGGTGTGGGCAGCATCTTCGTGACTTCCACGCCGGTGATCTTGCGCAAAGCCAGCGCATAAGCAGCCTGGTGAACGCCACCGCGCACCATAAGGTAGCCGATCACATTGCGAGCCGCCGCATTGGTCGTCATCTGGTAGCAGCGATGCTTGTGCATGCGCGCGCCCGTTTCCAGGAAGAAGTTGTGTAGCAGGTCAGCAACCAGGTTGCCGGAGCTGAATACGTGCTCGCCGGACCAGAAGTGCCCCATCGAGTCCATCACCTGGTGACCGCCCCCGCCCACGATGGTGTGGTGCGTGTTGCGCAGGTTCTTGGCATCGCGCAGTGGCGCGTCGACCGACTCGCCCGGAGGAACCGAGTCCTCAAGCATCAGGTTGATGGCGTGGGAGATCAGCTCCACATGCCCAAGTTCCTCGGCTGTGATGGAGGCCACCAGGTCATAGAAGGGCTTCAGCTTCTTCTTTTCCTTAAACCCAAAAGACTGGTGCAGGTAGTTGTTCAGCGTGGACATCTCACCGAATTTGCCGCCCAACAGTTCCTGGATGGCGGCAGCTCCATTCGGGTCCGGGCTGGCGGGCTTTTCAAGCGGAATCAAAAGTTTTTCAGAACGAAAGAACATAGAACCTCGTCATTGGTCGTGCAGCGTTAAGAAAGGGGAGACTGCGCGACCTGCGACGCAGGTGTGCGCTTCTGTAGAGAGCCGTACTTGGTGGGATGCCGGGAACAGGCCATCTCAGGTTTCCCGGCAGACGATCCCTACAATTTGAAACGTGATGAGCACTTTTTCGCTTACAGCTTCGCCGTGCTGTCGTCCAAACTGGTACGCACTTCATTCGCGTCCGCAGGAGGCTTTCGTGAGAACGTTCCTCGCCCTTGGCACCCTTCTCTTTGCCGGCATTCCCTTGACCGCCCAAATCTTTGCCCCGGCCGGTACGTCGGCCGAGTCGAAAGCAAAGGCAGCCCTGGCCCAAGCCGTGGTGATGGGTCAGAACTGCCCCGTCGCACTGGATGCCAGCCGCGATCCGGACGGTGGCCTCGTCCAGACTTCTCCCGCAAACCGGCATCGGGAGCAGGGTCTGCGCCTTTACTTCACGCCAACCGATCCGCATGGCATTGCCCAGGCAGACTTCACCGTACACGGCATGGTCGGCGCTCAGGTGATCCCTGCCGGCGAGCATAGCCAGCGCCACGCCACGGAGGACTTTCACGTGTCGCCCAGTTCTGGCGAGAACCACCGGTTCACCTCAACGGTGTACATGAAGCGGCTTACCGGCATCGATTACGTCGAGCTCAGCGCGATCACATTTGCAGACGGCACCCAATGGCATAGCTCGGCTGCGTCCACCTGCCGTGTTACGCCGAATGGCTTCAAGCTGGTAGCCTCCAGCAACTAGCGTCTGAAGGGGTGGCGAGATCAGGAAGGTCGCGGTGTGGCCCGTCGTGGACATTGCTCCAGGTAGGCACGCACCACACGAATCAACTCCCGGCGGAACGGCTCGAAGTTTTGCCACGGAGTCTCCGATTCGACCAGCTCACGACTTACGCCAGCCATCAACCCTTGCAACAGAGTCGTGGCAAGCTCGAGATCTTCACAAGGGCCATCCACAGCTGTACTGAGCAGCCCACAGATCGCCTCGTGCGTATCCCGCTTCATCTGCTGAACGATCTCGATGGCGTCTACATCCGCGCCCACGGCATAGAGGGCCACACTGGTTTTACCGTCTTTGATCTTTGCGGTCAGGAAGGCACTCGCGAGTGCCGCGCCCATCTCGGCCAGCGGTTTCCCCCGCTCTTCCCCGCAAGCTCTCATGATGGCTTCTCGTATGTCGCCGAAATGCCTGCGCAAGGCGGCCTGCAGCAGCGAACTCTTGTTGGGGAAGTACTGATACAGCGTTCCGACGGAGACCCCGGCCCGTACCGCGACACGCGTCGTGGTCAGGCGCTCCTTGCCCACGGCGAGCAAAACCTGAACAGTGGCTTCCAGGATGGCGTCGACACTTGCCGCGGAACGCGCCTGAACCGGTGATTTCCGGGGTTCTAACAGTGCTTGGGAAGGCATAGGGGAATGCGAACTCCTGCGCGAAACTCCCCTTCATCTAAACATACGTATCCCGGCCGGAACCCCAATA
>CAXTGN010000259.1:0-7279 GCA_964243455.1 uncultured Acidobacteriaceae bacterium | reverse complement strand
GGTGACATCGAAGGCAGGGTTCTGCATGCTCACGCCGTCCGGTGTGACCTGCAGGCCGTTCGAGTGGGTCACCTCACGTGGGCTGCGCTGCTCAATCGGGATCTGTGCGCCGGTAGCCGTGGCCGGGTCGATGGTATTGAAGGGCGCGGCCACATAGAACGGAATGCCGTGCTCCTTTGCGAGGATCGAGACGGAGTAGGTGCCGATCTTGTTGGCGGTGTCGCCATTAGCGGCGATGCGGTCTGCGCCTACGATCACGGCAGAGATGCGACCCTGGCCCATGAAGTATCCGCTCATGTTGTCGCAGATCAGGGTGGTGGGGATCTCGTCCGTGAGGAGTTCCCATGCGGTGAGGCGGGCGCCCTGGTTGAAGGGCCGGGTCTCGTCCGCGAAGACGTCAATCTTCTGCCCGCGCTCTACGGCCGCACGGATCACACCGAGCGCGGAGCCGTACCCGCAGGCAGCGAGCGCGCCGGCGTTGCAGTGGGTCAGCACGGTGCCTTCCTGCGGCAGCAGATCCGCACCGAAGGCGCCAAGCTTGCGGAGATTGGCAATGTCCTCGTCATACAGCTGCTGGGCGCGGGCGACGACCTCCGATTTGATCTCGGGAATCGGCGTCCCTTTTTCGGCCAATTCGTTAAAGAGTTGGCGAATCTGGCCGATACCCCAAAAAAGGTTGACTGCCGTCGGTCGCGTCCTGGCTAGGGTGTCGCAGATCACCTCGACCTCGGCGGTCAACTCAGGGAGGGAGCTGGCCTGCGATTGCTGAATGCCCAGGGCAACGCCCATCGCGCCGGACACGCCGATCGCCATGGCGCCGCGGACTATCATGTCACGAATCACCGTGGCGACCTCCCCGTAGCTGCGGGCGAGGACGTAGGTCTCTTCGAGGGGGAGTTTGGTCTGGTCGAGAAAGCTGACGCCTTCGGGCGTCCATTGCAGCGTGGGAATCATCACTTTTCAGTGTAGTGGATCGGCCCCTGACAGCGCGGGGCGACACGAGATGAGAAAACGGAGTTCTGTGTACTCCGCGGTGTCGCTAAGTTCGTCTCAGCTGGTGTGCTTGCCGGAGACGTGACGATTCTCCAGGCGGACCCGACGCGCGTTTGCTCCTTCACGCGTAAACATCAGAAAGCGGCGCTCACAGCTGTAGCAACGGTACGGACGGAAGAACGGAAGAAAGTATTCGAGGGAGCGCCTGCGCGAACGAAAAATGTTCTCGGATTGGCACTTTGGGCATCGGCGGGCGTCAGCCATAGATCTCCTCGTACCTGCGATTGTAGGTCAGAACTCCCATTTGCGGCCTATGAAATTTCAGGAGTGTAGACGATCGAGGTGACGAAAGCCGTGCGTCTGGATAAGCATCGCGGCGAACAGAGTGCCGTTATAGGTAGCGTGAACGAGGGTGGAGCAAGCCACAGAGTGTGTACGAAGCCGGACATAGGCGAGCGTCAGCCCGACACAGAAGATCACGGCCACCACGCCCCAGGCGTACCGCAGTTGCGGCGCATGCATTGCCCCGAACAGAATGCTGGAAAGCAGAGCGCCAAAGAGCCTTGCGGCGGCCGAGTACTGGGTTGAGTTGTGCCAGTGCTCCAGGCCCGCGGGCGTTCGGTCCAGGCTGAGCCAGTCGTAGGCAATCGCGAAGGCGGGCAGAAGAAAGCCGCGGAAAAGGATCTCCTCGCACATCGGCGCGAGCAGAACTCCCAATAACAGGGCACCCCAGGCGCCCGCCTGCGTGCTGAGGACCTGATCGACCTCGGTGTTCTGCGGCAGGTGTACGAACCGCTGGGCCGTCTGTGCCAGACAGCAGAGCAGGACACCCGTGACCAGCAAACGAAGCCAGTTTCGGCGTGCGGCCAGGGCGTTCCACTCAATGCCGTTGGGGAAAGGTCGCTTCCAGAAGAGCGGAAATACCTTGAAGGAAGCGCCTAAGGTAAGAAGAAAAATCGTCGCTTCAAGCGCCAGTTGCGCGACGACGCTGTCTTTGAGCTGCCCATGTCCACGAATCAGGAGCGCGAACCCGGCCACGGAAACAAGCGCGGCGGAGGCAAGCAGGCCGAACAGGATGGCTACATGTCCCAGATGCGGAATGTGACGGGCGCTTCCGTCCTCGTGAGCCGGGTAAGGATCGTGCTGGATGTCGAGCACTTCCTCAACGGTGGGTTCGGGCGTGCGGATCTCGCTCATGCGGAACGTGCTGCCTTCGATTTCGCTGGCTTCCGGACGGGCTTCTCGGATTTCGCGGACCGGATCGTCCCTTCCGCCGGTCGGGTCTTTGAGGCGGTTGGAACACCGGTCTTCTTTTCCGGGGCGTCCCGTTTTGGCCTGGGCTGCTTTTTGGCGAGATCGGGCAAGACGATCGGCGGAAGGCTGAGATGCGCCGTGATCTGGGGCCCGTTCTCGTAATAGCGCGCGAGGAAGCTGCCTGTGTGGGAGCCCGGGGCATGGGCGACCAGTTCAGGCGGACCCTGCGCGACGATCCGGCCGCCGCCCTCGCCGCCCTCCGGCCCCATATCGACCAGGTAGTCGGCATTGCGAATGATGTCGAGGTTGTGCTCGATGATGATGACCGTGTTGCCGAGGTCGGTCAGACGGTGCAGCACCTCCAGCAGGCGACGGACGTCGTCGAAGTGCAGGCCGGTCGTCGGTTCATCCAGCAGGTAGAGCGTTCGACCGGTCTGCCGCTTGGAGAGTTCCTTGGCCAACTTCATGCGCTGTGCCTCGCCGCCCGAGAGGGTGGTGGCGGACTGGCCGAGATGGATGTAGCCGAGGCCGACGTCGACCAGGGTCTGAAGTTTTTGGTGAACGGTGGGAATGTCTTTGAGGATAGGGACGGCTTCTTCTATGGGGAGGTCGAGGATGTCGGCGATGGAGTAGCCGTTGAACTTCACGGCTAGAGTCTCCTGGTTGTAGCGCCGGCCGTTGCAAACCTCACACAGGACGTAGACATCCGGGAGGAAGTTCATCTCGATGCGACGCTGGCCTTCGCCCTGGCAAGCCTCGCAGCGCCCACCCTGAACGTTGAAGCTGAACCGCCCCGCCTTGTAGCCCCGCTCACGGCTTTCCGGCAACATGGCGAACAGGTCGCGGATGGCAGTGAAGACACCCGTGTAGGTAGCCGGGTTGGAGCGGGGGGTGCGACCGATGGGTGACTGATCGATCTGAATGACCTTGTCGAACTGGTCGGCGCCGTGCACGGCCTTGTGGGCCCCGGGCTCTTCGCGGGATTTGTAAAGCTCGCGGGCAAGCGATCGATACAGGATGTCGTTGACGAGCGTGGATTTGCCCGATCCGGAGACGCCTGTAACCACGGTCATTACGCCCACCGGGAAATGAGCGGTGACGTGCTGCAGATTGTGCGAGGTGGCGTCTTCGATGGAGAGCCAACGGTCCGAGAGCATCCGCGGGGCTTTGTCCGGCGTCGGCCGGGTCACAATGTCGATCGCGCCGGCGAGGTACTGTCCTGTGACCGAGGCAGGGTTCGCCATGATCTCGGCGGGTGTGCCGGAAGCCATGAGCTGGCCCCCGTTCTTGCCCGCTCCAGGCCCGAGATCTAGGACGTAGTCGGCTTTGCGGATGGTGTCTTCGTCATGTTCGACGACGAGGACGGTATTGCCGAGATCGCGCAGGTCTTCCAGCGCTTCGATGAGACGCTGATTGTCTCGTTGGTGCAGACCGATGGATGGCTCGTCCAGGACGTACAGCACGCCGCGCAGGCGGGAGCCGATCTGGGTGGCGAGGCGGATGCGCTGGCCCTCGCCGCCCGAGAGCGTGGCCGCCGACCGGCTGAGCGAAAGATAACCAAGGCCAACGGCGTTCAGGAACTCGAGTCGCTCGATCACCTCACGCTGAAGGCGGTCCGCGATCAGCCGGTCTCGGCCGGAGAAATGCATGCTGCGCGAGGCAACCAGCGCCCTTTCCAGCGAGAGAGCGGTGAAGTCGGCGATCGACACGTCGCGGCGAGCGTCCGCGCTCCCGATCGGCTCCGTGTCGTCTTCTGGCTTGCTGACGGGCGGATGCGTTGCTGCCGCGATAATCGGAAGTGTGACGGCGAGGGACTCCGGGCGAAGCCGGGCGCCATGGCAGCGCGGGCACTCCGATGCCGACATGAAGCCCATCATGTACTCACGGTAGGTCTCCGACTTGGACTCGTCCATGTTGTCGCGCAAGTAACGGAAGACGCCGTGGAACCCAAGGCGGGCACCCTCCGACCGTGGCGGACCGTACAGCAGCAAGTCCTGTTGCTCTTTCGGGAGCGCCTCGAAGGGCTGTTTCAGGTTGATCTTGAACTTATCTGCTGCAAGTTTTGCTGCCCTTAGAAGATATTGGGAGGATGAGCCGGGTCCGAGAGCGCCGTCGAGCAGTGGCTTGGACCAGTCCGTGACGACTTTCGCCGGGTCGAAATCGAAGATGGAGCCCAGGCCGTGGCACTCGGGGCAGGCGCCGTAGGTGGAGTTGAACGAAAAGGATCGCGGTTCAAGCTTGGGGACGTTGATGCCGCAGTCGGGGCAGGCCATCGAAGAAGAAAACAGCGTTTCGGTGTAGTCGCCGCCGGTTGGCTGTAGACCCATGAGCACCAGGCCATTGCCCAACCCGAGCGCTGTCGCGACCGCACTGGCGAGGCGCTTGGTGTCGAACTGCGGGCGACCCTCGCTATCCGGTTCGGGCGCCGGTTTCAGGATGATGCGGTCGACGATGGCTTCGATCGTGTGGTTTTTGCGCTTTTCGAGCCGCATGCCCTCTTCAACCTCGGTAATCTCGCCGTCGATGCGGACGCGGTACCCTTTACGGTCCAAAGCTTCCAGATCTTCGCGGAACTCGCCTTTGCGTCCCCGGACGATGGGCGCGAGCACCGTAATGCGCTCGCCGGGCGACTCTGTCTGATTGCGCTCAACAATTTGCCTGACGATCTGGTCGGCGGACTGCCGCGAGATCAGCTGGCGGCAGTTGGGGCAGTGTGGCTGGCCAACCGAGGCCCAGAGGAGACGGAGGTAGTCGTAGATCTCCGTGATCGTGCCCACGGTGGACCGGGGCGAGCGCGACGTGGTCTTCTGCTCGATGGAGATGGCAGGGCTGAGGCCGTCGATGGAGTCCACGTCCGGGCGTTCCATCTGGTCGAGGAACTGCCGCGCATAGGCAGACAGCGTTTCGACATAGCGCCGTTGACCTTCCGCGTAGATGGTGTCAAAGGCCAGCGAGCTCTTGCCCGAGCCGGACAGTCCCGTCACAACAGTCAATGAATTGCGCGGGATCGAGACCGAGATGTCGCGGAGGTTATGCTGGCGCGCGCCGCGGACGTTGATGTGGGTGAGACTCATAAAAGGGTGGCCCTGGGCCAATCTCAAGGATAACGCGGTACGCCGAACCGCGTTATCCGCTGAGCTCGCGGGCAGGACGGCCCGGGGATGTACCAGCCTGAGTAACAGACTGCAACGAAGATTGCAGACGCAAGGGCCTGAGTTTCAGGCGAAGATGAGCCAGTCCTCCTCAGCCAGCGCGTTTTTACGGCGTCCGCGAGGACAGGAGAGCCGTTGTGATCGGGATGGTTATGTTGGTGTGTGCTGTGCTGGCTTCGATGGCGCTGGGCGTCCTAGTCGCCTATGGCATGTGTCAGATGATGTTTCGTGTGTTTCGCGTGCATGCGGAAAACGCAGCCCGTTCGCGCGTGGCGGGGCAGACCCTGCGGGCGATCCGGAGCTGACCGACACCTAGGCTCGGAAGCAGGTGGGCCTATTGAGGGCTTGTCTGCTGCTGCTGCTGTTGTTGCTGCTGCTGCTGACGCTGTTGCAATTGCTGAAAGATCTGTTCAGGCGTGAGTGTCGCGGGCTGCTGCGTGGGGCTAGTCCCATCGGTGTTGGTTGCAGGAACCGTGGTATTCGTGCCACCGGGTGTGGATGTCTGGCTCGTGGCCGCAGGGTTGATGTTGGTCGTTCCCGGCGTTCCTGCCGGAGCGCCGTTCAGGGCCGCCGCGGTATCGGAACCGGCCGGTGGCGGGTTGGGAGCGTCCACGATGCCGTCCGCGGGCGGGGTGGTCGAGGGTGTAGCCACAGTATCCAGCGGCACGGAGTTGGTGGTCGGGTATGTGGAAGCCGTCGGGGACCTGTTATTTGGGCTGCCATTCACATTGTTGAACGGCTGTGGAATGGGTTGTGGGCCGGTCACAGCGGAGTTGGAACCGGTCTGCTGATTTCCCTGTTGCTGATTTCCCTGTTGCTGATTTCCCTGTTGCTGATTTCCTTGCCCCATGCCGGCCGATTGCATCTGTGGCGGCATCCCCGGACGCATGGGTAGGCTCCCGCCGGCAGGCCGAAAGGGCGTTTGAGGCTGCGCCCCATCGTCCTCGTCCTCTGCCGCGGAGGTGGCCATCTGCGATGGAGGCGTAGGGCCGCCCAGGCGAGGAGTCAGGATCAACTCAGCGGGACGGTCCGCTGCGGCTTCCTGCAGCAGCATGTTGCTGCCTGTGCCATCCAGCAGTGTGGCAAGTACCGTAGCCGGGGCGGCAGGGCCATAGTTGCCGAAGACCCTCTGATCGGCGACGCGGCCCGTGATCCGCATTCCGGTGCAGCGCGCAATCGCACGCAGGATCCCGTTCAGGCTGGAGTTTTGCGCCCGTACCGTCAACTGTCCGTCGGCACAGCTCACTTGTGCGGGATGACCGGAGGCGTCGGCGCGTCCGGTCCCGTTGGCCGTGGCTGCGAGGGGCGCCGTGGTGTTCAGAGGCGTGCCCTGCGTTGGCGCGGTGGCGGGCAGGGAACCTGTACCCGTCTGCGCCACCGTCGATCCGGCAGAAAGCAGCAGAACCAGCAAGGCCGAGGGAACCGGAAGGGTGGAACGTTGCGCTCTCATGTTCTATGGGACGTTTCCCAGGCGAGGGAAGTGAGATTTCTTTTTCACCTGACCGTTCCACGGCGCCCCAACACGTCCCCGGACACTGGACGCCGGTGGGCGTGCTCCGTATGCTGAGCAACATGCGATACCTGCGGCCGGGAGACGGAGCAACACGGGCGACAGCGGCTCGGCGCCTCTTTGCCGCTCTCGCAACGAGCTGCATGCTTGCCGTGGTGAGCCGGGCGGAGACCTGCACCACGCAAGCCAAGATGACGCCGGAGCAGCGCCTGCAAGTAGGAACAGCCGCATACGACCTCGCCTCCGCGGTGCAGTTCGCTGGCATCGAGAAGGTCAAGATTCGCTCCGTTCTTACCTGCGAGTCCAAGCGCGGCTGCTGCATCCTCTGCTACGGCCGTAACCTCGGCTCCGGCAAGATGGTCGAGATGGG
>CAXTGN010000258.1:0-7283 GCA_964243455.1 uncultured Acidobacteriaceae bacterium | reverse complement strand
ACTCACCACAATGCGACATATCGGGACTAATCTATGTCGTGATGAGTCAAGTCGCTTTCTTCATCATGCAGGCTGTCATCTGGGGCATTGTCATCTCGGGGTGCGTGAGGATCGCTCGGCCGAACACGAAGCCTTCACAGCCCCGCGAATGGATATCAAGAGCTAGCCTCGCCTGCGGATCGCTCACTCTTCTGTTCACTACGACAATGACGGTTTACGTACGCGTTGGTCAACAAAGGCCCTACGATGTGTGGGAATCGCGATACCTGCTGTTGAACGACACCTTCAGCATTTTTGGGGTTGCACTCGCCCTCTTCGGCAAGGCCGCACCCCGTCTGGCCGGACTCTCAACCTCACTCTTCACCTTAGCTATCGCACTTGCTGACGCAGTGTCGCTCTGAGTGCTTCCTTGAAAAACAGACTCTTTGAGAGATCACTGCTCGGCTTCGCCAGAACACATGATGAGGCCGATTTTCCGCGCGGAAGATCATTTCATCTTTACGGCCGAGCATTGGCGTCTCGCACACACAGGGCACTCATAGTGTCTCCCTCAAGAAGATCCTCGAAACCCTTCGACCTGCGCCCTTCATCGAACCAGAACGACCAGAAGGCGTGACTTGAAGCACGCCCATTCGGCTCAACAACCGGAGTGCTGCTCCATTGGCGCCCGTAGGTAAGCAAGAGACCTCCGCTCACCTGAAGTTCGGCATTCCGGTGCAGAATGTCGGAACCACCTTCGTACTCCGTCGCGTAAGCCTGCAGGTGAACTAGACTTTTCAGTTCATCAATCGTCGGCAACCTCCAATCTGAAAACCCGGCAGCTCGCAGCTTGCGACAATAGCTCCTTGCCTTGTGCCAGCTTCCCCTTTCGCCGCTGTCTTTCGCGGCCCACATAAGCGCGTCGGACAAATCGACCCAGTACCCGCGCGCCTGTGTCTCCTGAGCAACGTTTGGAGCTGTCTTGGAGAACTGATCTGGCGTCGCTTGCTGCGGCCGCGGCGGAGCCTTACCTTCGCTGATGCAAAGATTGGCCGAATCTGCGGTGCGCAATACTCCACTTTTATCCACGCACCAGACCGGTCCTGCACTGCCATACAAAGGAACAGCTATGACCTGAAAGTCGCCAGGCGTGCAATCCAATCGAATTTCATAGCCCGCGAACTGGCCAGATGCGAGCTCCTTGTCAACAAATCCTGCGGCCTGAGCGGAAGGCTTTGCGCCATTCCGTGGAGGCCCGAGCTGGTCTAGCCGACAGGCAAAGTCGTTGCCATAAATCTGATACAGAACCTGCGCTTTGTTGAAGCTGCGTAGAGCGCGCAAAATCTTCTGGTTGGCATCGCCGCCAGGGTCTTGTGAGTGAGCCACTCCGCAGACTGCGATCACAAACCACCTAATCCACCGCTGCATATCGGTTCACCTGTTCAGCAAGGTTGCTTGCACCCGTCCTTCAGGTTAGTCAAAAGATGACCAACGTGCCGGCGTGAAAAGGCAGCGCTAATCTCAAGTCCTGCGAAACGCCGCTCTCGTCACGAACAGCGTTCTACCTCCAGCAGCACTGTTCAACCAGGCACCCACACAGGAAGACCAGCCCTTCGGGCTGGTCTTCCTACTGCTGCAGCAAATAGGTTCTTCTTACTTCTTCACAAGCCCCTTCGCCGCGCTCACCACATGCTCCACAGTGAAACCGAGCTTCTCCATCGCGATCGGTCCTGGGGCCGAGGCACCGAAGCGGTCCAGGCCAATGGCCGTCCCATTGCCGGCGATGTACTTGTACCAGCCCATCGTCGCGCCGGCTTCCACGGTAACGACAGGAACGCCCTTACCCGGGAAGATCGACGCCTTGTACGCGTCATCCTGCTCTTCAAAGATGGCGAAGCTCGGCATGGAGACCACGGTGGCGTTGATGCCCTCGCTCTTCAGCTGCTCGCCGGCCTTCACAATCAGCTCAACCTCGGAGCCCGTCGCGACCAGGACCACATCCTTGCCGTACTGGGTAAGAATGTAGGCACCCTTGCGCGTGCCCTCGAAGACCTTGTACTTGTCCGCATCCAGCACCGGCAGATCCTGGCGGCTGAGCGCCATGAAGTGCGCGCTCTTGCGTTCCACCATCAGGCCCCAGCAGGCTGACGTCTCATTGGCGTCGGCAGGCCGCATGTCGGTCAGCTGCGGGATGCAGCGCAGGGCCATCAGGTGCTCCACGGGCTGGTGTGTCGGGCCATCTTCACCCAGACCGATCGAGTCATGCGTGAAGATATACAGCGAGTGCGAGCTCTGGAGCGCACCCATACGCAGCGCCGAGCGGCAGTAATCCGAGAAGGTGAAGAAGGTCGATCCAAAAGGCAGCACGCCGCCATGCGCGGCCATACCATTCACCGCGGCCATCATGCCGAACTCGCGTACGCCAAAGAAGATGTTCTTGCCCTTCGGATCGCGCCGGAAGTTCTCCGACTCTTTGAAAATGGTCTTGGTCGAGCTGGTCAGATCCGCCGCACCGCCAATGAGCTCCGGCATCACCTTGCCCAGCGCCTCGAGGACGACGTTGCCGGCGGTGCGGGTAGCCACTTTCTTCTCTACCGGGAACTTCGGCAGGGCTTTCTGCCAATCGTCAGGCAGCTTCATTTCCGTGGTGCGCGTGTACTGCGCGGCCAGCTCCGGAAAGTCCTTCTTGTAGGCTTCAAAACGGTTGTGCCAGGTGGCCTGCTCGCGCTTGCCCCGCTCCACCGCCGTGCGCCAGTTGCTCAACGCCTCCTCAGGAATGAAGAAGTTCTTGTTCGGGTCGAAGCCGAAAAACTCCTTGGTCGACTTCACGCCATCCGGCCCCAGCGCCTCGCCGTGCACGGCCTTCGTGCCCGCCCGCGGCGCGCCATAGCCAATCACCGTCCGCACACGAATCAGCGATGGCTTGGTCCGCTCCATCTTTGCGGCTTCAATCGCCAGGTTCAGCTCATGGAGGTCGTTGCCGTCCGACACGTACTGGACATGCCAGTCGTAGCCCTGGAAGCGCTTCGTCACGTCCTCGGTGTAGCTCAGGTCCGTGGGACCGTCCAGCGAGATCAGGTTGTCGTCGTACAGCACAATCAGCTTGCCCAGCTGCAGCGTACCGGCCAGCGAGGACGACTCGTGCGAGATGCCTTCCATCAGGTCGCCATCACCGCACAGCGCATACGTGTAGTGGTCCACGATCTTGTAATGATCGTTATTGAAAATCGCGCCCAGGTGCTTCTCGGCGATGGCCAGGCCCACGGCCTCAGCAAAACCCTGCCCCAGCGGTCCGGTCGTTACCTCTACGCCCGGGGTCTCGCCGTACTCCGGGTGTCCTGGCGTGTGCGATCCCCACTGGCGAAACTGTTTCAGCTGCTCCAGCGGCAGGTCGTAGCCGGTCAGGTGCAGCAAGCCGTAGAGCAGGGCGGACGCATGGCCGTTCGACAGCACAAAGCGATCGCGATCCGACCATAGCGGATCGGTCGGGTTGTATTTCATGAACTTGTGGTACAGCAGGTAGCCGATCGGGGCGCATCCGAGCGGCGCACCCGGATGGCCGCTGTTGGCGGCCTGTACCTGGTCAATCGCCAGGACACGCAGCGTATTAATCGACAGCTGGTCGAGATCCTGGCCTGAAAGTGGTTCAACAACGGGGGAGGTCTGCTGTTCGCTCATGCGATGGGATCCTTCACGGAAAAGAGTGCGGCGCGACGGCGGCAGGCACATCGCCGTGTCTTCGAAGTGCCGTGTCCGCGATGCCTAGTGTACAGGCGTCAGTGAAGGCGTGGGTTACCGGGAGCGTTGCGGGCCGTCGGCGGCGACCTGCCCTACTCCGGCTTCCCCCCGGAGAGGTCTTGTGTAAAGCGCGTCGAAGCGCGACCGCAGAACGCTGTAACATTCGCAGGCCCGGTGCTCGAGCGCCGTGCGGTCGGCGATGCGCAGACCGCCGCGCCGGCCCTCGACCGCCCCCACCCGGGCGAGCCCGGAGGCTACCTCGGCCACCGTGGTACGGCGGGTCCCCAGCATCATCGACATGAACTCCTGGGTCATCGCCAGGTCGTCTGACTGGATCCGGTCGGCAACCATGAGCAGCCAGCGACTGAAACGCGCCTCGGCCCGGTGCAGACGGTTGCAGGCCAGGATTTGGTTGGCCACCATCATCTGGTGCTGGACGTATTCCAGGATCCTTTGCCGGATCTCGGGAATGTCATCGAACTCTCGCTGCAGGATCGCCAGCGGAACCTGGTACCCCGCTCCGCCAACCTGGATGTTGCAGCCGCCGTCCAGAAGGCCTGGACCCAGCAGGTTGAACCACCCGATCAGCCCTTCGTTTCCTTCCGTGGAAAGCTCAACCGAGGTACCCCGCTCGGAGTAGAAGACGATTGAGGCGATCCCGGTTGTGGGGAAATAGATATGGCGGGGGCGGCTCTCGCGTTCAAACAAGATGCTTCCCAAGGGAAGCTTTACCTCGGAGGCAGCGCCCAGAATCCGCTCCGCATGCCGCTGCGGCAGCGCGTCCAGAAGCCTGTTCCCAAACGAATTTCGATCCATAGCCAAGACAATGAAAAGAGGCAGATGTCTGCCTCTCCAAGCTTTATAAAATCGCCTCAGCCGGTCGTGCGCTCCGAACGTCTCACTAACTTCCGTTCAGGTTCCTGCTGCTTTCTTATTTGGTCCAACCGCAAAGCGCCTAAGACTGAATCCGCTCGACGCCGTCAGCCTGGGGTCCCTTTTCGCCTTGGGTGATCGAGAACTTCACCTCTTCCCCCTCGGCCAGAGACTTGTACCCGTCTGTCTGGATGCTCGTAAAGTGCACAAAGACGTCCGGGCCGCCGTCATGCATCAGAAAGCCATAACCCTTGGCGTTGTTGAACCACGCCACTTTACCGCGCAACTTGTCCATGGATCCTTCTCCGTTTGAAGCGTGATGCGTTCAGATTAAAACGGGGAAAACCGGAGTGTCTGCCCGGTAGCGGACAGAAGTTCTCAGCAAATCAACGGGAAACCCGCTTTCTTCTTCCAAGGTTGAAGAATCGGTGGCACGCCAAGCCGTCGGACCACCATTCCATCCTTCCCAAACAGAATTGGCCTGAACAAATCGACCCTTTTCGACGTATTCTTCGGTGCATCGCTGCCCCCGAGGAGATCCCCATGTCATCTTTGCGCTCGTCTCTACCCATCGCGGTTGCCGCCCTCCTGCTCGCTCCCATTGGCTGCCACATCGATACCCATAAGAATGGCAGCGGCAACGACAACGTCGATATCGGTACCCCGTTCGGCTCCATGCACGTCAAGACCGACGACAAGGCGAGTGGCGCGCAGACCGGCCTCACCCCGTACCCCGGCGCGACCCTGGTCAAGAAGAACAAAGACGACAACGGCGCTGCCGACATCAGCATGAATTTCGGGGACTTCAAACTGGGCGTTCATGCCGTAGACCTCCGCACCGACGATGCGGCGGACAAAGTCCTCACGTTTTATCGCAAGGACATGGCTCGCTACGGCGACGTGCTGACCTGCCGGGGTAAGAGCGCGGTGGGCACCCCCGTCCGCACCAGCGAAGGTCTCACCTGCGGCAGCGATCAAAAGAAACTCTCGACCGACGATACCGACCACCTCGAGCTGCGCGCCGGATCCGAGCGCCACCAGCACATCGTCGGCGTACACACGGAGGACGGCGCCACGCGGATCGGCCTGGTCGCCCTCGACCTCCCCGGCGGCTTCCCGCACCACGATGCCAGCGACCGCGAATAAGGAGGCTCCCTCGTCAGCATTGCTCTCCCCCGCGCCCTCCGGTAGCCTCAATCACAGGTGAACCACCGACCCTGCATCCGCTGCCAGCTCCCCGTCCTGCTCGAGGACGGGCACCTTGTCTATTGCAGCCGCTGCGGCGCTCCCCAGATCTTCCTGTCGGAGGAGCTGCAGGCCGAGCTCGCCGAAACAACACGCGTCTACAACGAGCGTGGGGACCCGGCGAGCCTTGAAACGACCGAGCAGGCCGCCTCCCCCGCCCCGACCGGACGGCGCTGGAACCCTCTCCGCAGGGGCCGCCTGGACCCCGGAGGGAGACCTGTCGAGCCCTGGACGCTCGGCGTCCACTACGCGCTGCTCAGCGCCAGCATCGCCCTTTCGCTCGGCCTGCTCAGCCTTCTGCTGCCCCCTGTGGGTCTGCTGACGCTTGTTTGGGTGGTGGGCGCGCCCGTCCTCACGGTGGCCTTCTTTAACAGTCAGACGGGCGGCGCGCCACAGGCCGATTCAGGCTTTGCGGCCCGCCTCGGCCTGCTCACCGGTCTGCTGATCGCCCTCTGCTGTGCGCTGGTCTTCACCCTGTCCCTCGTGCTCACGCGGTTCGTCTTCCACGACGCCTCGCTGCTGGACGCGCAGTTGGCCGCCAGCTTCGCCCAGCAGCGCACGATTGTTCTGGCCCGGCTCGGCTCCGAGGTCAAGCCCACGCTCGACCTGTTCACGGTTCCCGAGTACCGCGTCGGCATCCTGCTCTCGGTCACCGCGGCCAGCGCCTTCCTGTACCTTCTGCTTTCGGCGGTCGCGGGCGGAGTCGCCGGTGTGCTCCTGCGTCGTCGCCGCGCCTAGCCCGCGCAGCCTCCTTCACAGCACAGCCGCACCCTGGCCCGCACCGGACCCGCTGCTATCATCCTGACCATGAGCGACACCGCACCCGCCGCCGCCGAGGCCTCCGCCACCTCTACCCCGACCGGACACCTGCTGCGTGAAAAGGGCCGCCTGCTCTCCGCATCCGAGATCGAGCGCACCCTCGTCCGCCTCGCCCACGAGATCGTCGAGCGCAACCACGGCGCGGCCAACCTCGGCCTGGTCGGCATCAAGCGACGTGGTGTGCCCATCGCCCAGCGCCTCGGGAAAATCATCAGCTCCATCGAAAGCCAGCCGATCGATACCGGCGTGCTCGACATCAGCTTCTATCGCGACGATCTCTCCACCCGCGACAGCCGCCCCGTGGTGGAGCAGGGCGAAGTCGGCTTCCCGATCGAAGGCCGCGACATCATCCTGATCGACGACGTCCTCTTCACCGGCCGCACCATCCGCGCGGCCCTGGACGCCCTCTTCGATCACGGACGCCCCAAAAGCGTCCAGCTCCTCGTCTTGATCGACCGCGGCCACCGCGAGCTGCCCATCGAAGCCAAATACATCGGCCGCGTCATCCCCACCTCGCGCCGCGAGATCATCGAGGTCAAACTCCGCGAGGTCGACAACGACGAACAGGTCCTCCTCGTAGAGCTCGTCGACGGCTAATGCCTCTTTATTCTGTCATTCCCCGAACGGGG
>CAXTGN010000257.1:1417-7325 GCA_964243455.1 uncultured Acidobacteriaceae bacterium | reverse complement strand
CCGCTTCTGGGGAGATGGGGCCAGTTGGGTACTTGATCCGGAACCAGGCGTGCACGAGGCGGGCTACCTGAAGCTCGACGCAAGCCGCGCCAAGGCTGAGCTTGGGTGGTTGCCACGGCTTCGGCTGGAAACCGCGCTCGAGTGGCTGGTGCAGTGGTACAAAGCCCACGCTGCGGGCGAGGACATGCATCAGTTCTCGCTGAACCAGATCGCCGCCTACAAAATTCTACACCCCGACCGGTAACGTCGCCCCGGACATTCGAGTCGCTAAGAGAAGAGCCTCTTCTAGGCCAGCATCGCGCTGCGCCAGAAGAGGCCTTTGTTTCTCTTGTTGTCATTCCCGAAGGGAATCTGCGTTTGTCTTTGCTGTTGTCTGTTCCTGGTACCATCCGCGATCCAACTCCAACACTCTGTTCAAACAAAAGCCCTCGCGATGCTGCATCTCACTGCGCCAGGAGGGTTTTGTCTCTACCCATCTTCTCAATTACACCGTCCGTGTCGGCCGCTGCTTGGCGCCCGTCTTGGCCGTGGGTTCCACACCGTCGCTGTACACGCGGACGGTTCTCGAACCGAGGATGACCTTGTCGTGCACCTCGGTCTCATAGAACGGATCGTCGATGTTTTCCGTATCCAGCACCTGCCGCCAGGGTGTCCGGTTTGGTGGCTCCGGCAGAACATACTCCACCCCGTTGTCCGACGCGTTCACCAGGATGAGGAAGCTGTCATCGACAACCTGATTTCCCTCATCATCCATGCTCCGCAGGGTCTTGCCATTGAAAACGACGCTGATCGACTTGTTTCCGGCGTTGTTCCAAACCTCGTCGGACACCTCATTGCCATCCGTTCCGTACCAGGCCACAGCGCGCACTGTTTCCCCGCGGATCTGACGATCCTGGAAGAAGCGACGACGATGGAGGTTGGGGTGATCCTTTCGAAGCTGGATCAGCTTGGACGTGAATTCGAGTAGCCGTTTGCGCGGCTCGTCGAGCTTCCAATCAAACCACGTCAGTTCATCGTCCTGGCAGTAACAGTTGTTATTACCTTGCTGCGAACGGGCGAACTCGTCCCCACCCGTCAGCATGGGCACGCCCTGGCTCAGCATCAGCGTCGCAAGGAAGTTTCGCGTCTGTCTTTCGCGATTCCGATTGACCTCTTCGTCGTCCGTCGGTCCCTCGGCACCCATATTCCAGGAATCGTTGTCGTTGGCGCCATCGCTGTTGTCGTCGCCATTCGCTTCGTTGTGCTTCTCGTTGTAACTCACCAGATCGCAGAGCGTAAACCCATCGTGCGCCGTGATGAAGTTGATGGACGCGGAGGGCGCACGGCCGTCGCTCTTGTAGAGATCGCTGGATCCTGTAATGCGATACGCAAAGTCCGAGAGTTGCCCCGCGTCACCCTTCCAGAAACGCCGAACCGTGTCGCGGTATTTGCCATTCCACTCCGCCCACAGGATGGGGAAGTTGCCCACCTGGTAGCCACCTTCGCCTACGTCCCACGGTTCGGCGATCAGCTTAATATCGGCAAGCGTCGGATCCTGATGAATCGTATCGAAGAACGCTCCGAGCTTGTTTACGTCGGCTAGTTCCCTGGCAAGTGTCGACGCCAGGTCGAAACGAAAGCCGTCCACGTGCATTTCGATCACCCAGTAACGCAGACTATCCATCAGGAGCTTCAGCACCTGGGGGTTGTACACATTCAAGGTGTTGCCCGTGCCCGTGTAATCCATGTAGTGGCGAGGGCTGTCCTGCACCGTTCTGTAGTACGTCGCGTTGTCGATGCCCTTCATCGAAAGGATCGGACCCTTCTCGTTGCCCTCGCAGGTGTGGTTGTAGACCACGTCGAGAATGACCTCGATCCCCTCCTTATGCAGCCGCTTGACCATCTCCTTGAACTCGGTAACCTGCTCCCCATCATCCCCACCCGAGCTGTAGCGGCTCATCGGGGCGAAGTACCCAAGGGTGTTGTATCCCCAGTAATCCCGCAGGTTCCGATCGATCAAATGGCCTTCGTCGATGAAGTGATGAACTGGAAGCAGCTCCACCGCAGTGACGCCAAGCTTTTTCAAATAGCTGATGCTGGCTTCATGCGCCATGCCTGCGTAGGTACCGCGCAGCTCCGCCGGCACATCCGGGTTCCGCTTGGAGAAGCCCTTGACATGAACCTCGTAGATGATCGAGTCCGCGATCGGCGTCTGTGGCGGGCAATCCCCTTCCCAATCGAACTTGTCGCTGACCACGATGCTCTTCGGCACATACTCCGCATCGTCTGTCTCGTCCTTCTTCAGGTCGTCGCCGGAGGCAACGTCGTATGGGTAGATCGGTCCTTTTGGATCTGGCAGTGTGGGCTTTGTCTCGTCGGGGTGCTGCCCCGTGATTGCCTTGGCATAGGGATCCACCAGCAGCTTGGCAGTGTTGAAGCGATGCCCTTTTTCCGGCTCCCAGGGTCCATCCACGCGATATCCATAACGCTGGCCCGGCTTGATATTTCTTACCAGACCATGCCAGACAAACGCCGTCACCTCTCGCAAGGCGACACAGTCAACCTGTTTGCCCCCCTCGTCAAAGAAACAGACGTGCACAGCCGTAGCGTTCTCGGAGTACAACGCAAAGTTCGTTCCAAGGGAGTTCGGCGTGGCTCCAAGCGGGTAGGGCTTTCCAGGCAGCAGGGTACGCGACATTCGTTTCACACTCTCTCATATGGCCCCGGCGTTCGCCGTCTGCCGTGAAATAAAGGACCAGTGGGGTCAGGAGAGTAGATGCGCACAGATGGACCCTAGCTGCCTTGCATGCCCTGAGGGATAGGCCGTGACGGCCTCCGCATAGCAGAGCGCCCTTGGTTGTCATTCCGTAGCGCAGCGCAGGATTCACGTTCCTATTCAGACTCGGTTGCCCCTTGGTTGTCACTCCGTAGCGCAGCGCAGGAATCACGTCCTATTCAGACTCGGTTGCCCCTTGGTTGTCACTCCGTAACGCAGCGGAGGAATCTGCTGTTTGCCTGTACAGCGAAGACGTTCCGGGGAAGCAGATCCCTGCGCTTCGCTAGGGGATGACACTTCCAATCCAAAAGCCGAAGCGATGGACTCTCAACGGCTAGAGTCAGAATCAGAACCGCTGAGTCGCCTGGAGGCAATCGCAGCCTCCGGCCTGATCTACTGATTCACCGTCAACGTCAGTGGAGCCGAGTGGCTGACCACCGCACCCGCAAGGTTGGTCGCTGTCCCCGTAACCTGCAGCGTGTAGGTCTGCGCCACGGCACCTCCCAGGCCCTCCCCGACGTTTCTTGCTCCGCATCCGGACAACAACGCTGCCGCTCCACAAAGCCAGAGCAGGTTGCGCTTTGAGCGACATCGACTCGCGCCAAAGCTCGCCACGACCAGCAACCCCAGGCTGACTCCTTCTGTTCCTCCATGATGTGGGATGCTCCCCACAGAAGTGGCACTTACGCCGGGAGTTTGTATCGACACGGTCACGGTGGCCGACCCCGAACCGGGCACAACCTGCGGGGGAGAAAAGCTCGCACTCGCTCCGGAGGGCAGCCCGGTGACACTCAAAGCCACAGCACCCGTGAAGGGGCCCGGTTGCGCCGAAACCGTCAGGGCATAGCTTGCAATGCCGCCGGCGGCTGCCGTGGCTGCCTGCGACCCGCTTGAGGCTACGGCAAAATCCGGCAAGGCGGAGATCGCCACCGACGCCGGTTGCGACGAGCTTGGCAGGAAGTTCGTATCGCCCAGATACTGCGTCGAGAGCGCCCGTGAACCGCCCGGCGGCGCCTCATACAGAGCACTGGCATAACCACCGCTCACCATTCCTGTGCCAATCACTGTGCTGCCATCCAAGAACTGCATCGAACCGGTCGGCTGTCCCCGCGTGGTGGAGACCACCTGTGCGCTCAGAGCCAGGGGCACTCCGGCGAACGCCTGCGGCACCGCACCGAGGCTCGCCGAGGTATTGGCTTTCGTGACCGTCAGCTGGCCCGATCCCTGGGTCATGGTCACTTTGTAGTTCGCCGCTTTCGATCCGGCCAGGGTTGCCACGATGGGGTAGGACCCCACGGGCACGAGGTCGCCATCCGCCGCCGCGTAGGTTGCCGCCACCTGCCCTGCATCCCGGGTCAGAATCCCCGAGAGCACCCCCGTGAGCATCGGCGCATCTGCACCGTATTCGACCGTAGCTGACGCGGCCGTCGCGGTAACCGCCGCCTGTGCCACCGTGACCTCCACAACTCCCGCTGCAGCAGGATTCAACCCATCGCCGAGGTAGTTCAGGGAGACCGCGTGTGTTCCCGCGCTCAGGGAAGTCAGGTCAAGGTTCGCCGTACCAGAGCTCAAGGCGACATTGGCAAACCCATCGCCGCCTTCAACGGCCTGCACACGCCCTTGCGGAACACCCACGGACCCGCTGACCGTCGCGGAGAGCGTGTTCTGGCCGTAGGTCAAAGCCATCGAAGAGGCAGCAGTCAGCTCCGCCTGCCTGCCGCTCGTCAGCGCCGCGGGCTGGTACACAGACCGGTCGCTCGTGACCTCCCGGACGGTGGCATTCGCCGTGTCCGCAAACACCGGCAGGCTGAAGCTCGAGATTGCGACGGCTCGTGGAGTTCCCGTGGCAATGCCCGTGATGGGCATGCCATCGGCACTCCCGCCTTCTACGCCGCTTCCCGCAACCGTTGAGATCGAGCCACCCGTGCTGATCCTGCGCACCCGCTGATTGCCCGCGTCGGCAAACAGGAGGTCGCCGACCGGATCCAGGGCCAGACCTCGCGGACTCGACATCTGCGCCTTCGCCGCCGGCCCGCCGTCTCCAGCAAAGCCGGGCGTTCCCGTTCCAGCAAAGGTCGTGATAACCCCCGAGGCATCGATCACGCGAAGGCGATGGTTGTGGGTGTCCGCAACGAAGATCCTCCCGCCGCTATCCACGCTGACGCCCGAGGGTGAATCCAGCTCCGCTGCGGACGCCGGTCCGCCATCACCAGTGAAGCCCTGAATGCCCGTTCCCGCAACCGTGGTGATCATGCCTTGGGAAATCTTCCGCAACCGGTGGTTGCCCGTGTCGCAGATCAGCAAAGTGCCCTCAACATCCAAGGCCAAGGCTGTCGGTCCACGTAGCGCCGCCATAGGGGCAAGACCGCCCTCACCACTGAACTCGGCAACACCCGTACCCGCGATCGTGGAGACCACTCCGGCGGAGTTGACCGCTCGAATGCGCTGATTTCCGGTGTCGGCGATATAGAGCGTGCCGTCCGTTCCGACCGCCACACCCTGCGGCTGGTTGAACTGCGCGGAGATCGCCGGACCGCCGTCCCCGGCAAACCCCTGGGTACCCGTCCCTGCAACGACAAGGAGCTTGCCTCCAAGGGTCGCCTCCAACACCTGATGCGCCTTTGCATCCGCGATGTAGAGATTGCCCGCCGCGTCATACGCAATGGCAGCAGCGTTTTGCAGGCGTGAACTTGCCGCCTGGCCTCGGGCGTCCATGACAAGAACGCACGAAAGAAGCGTCAGCAGGCACCACGAGCAGACCCTTCTCCAACGCGGGTGAGCTACAACGCCGCCCAATGGATCCTCCTCTGCAGTCAGGCGAACAAACTACGTAACGTTTCGCCCTGATCATACCGTGCCTCCACCACAGATTCCGTACACCTATTGGGCTATCGCCCCGTGAGTCGTGGCCCCTTTTGCGACAGATCTGCTGACGTACGCGTTCCCTTGCAGAGCCATTCGCTAAGCTGGTACGTAATGCAGCTATATACGGAGTTCCTCTTATCGGCGATGAGCCCCGACCATTTCCCCACGGCCGCCCGCACGGGCGACGCCCCTGAGGTCGCCTTTCTCGGCCGGTCCAACGTGGGTAAATCTTCGCTTCTAAACAAGCTCGTCGGCTCCGCCGCGGCCAAGGTCTCCTCCACGCCCGGC
>CAXTGN010000257.1:0-1392 GCA_964243455.1 uncultured Acidobacteriaceae bacterium | reverse complement strand
TCAATTTCTTCGCACTCTAGGAGGGCAACCAGAGCAAACACAAGTTACAGCCCGAGCTGATCTTCGCCGACCTGCCAGGCTACGGCTATGCCAAGATCTCCCGCTCCATCTCCGCCGAGTGGCCCAAGTTCATCGAGCCCTATATCGCCGAGCGCGAACGCCTCGCCCTCTGCGTCTGCCTCGTCGACTCCAACATCCCACCCCAGGAAAGCGACACCATGCTGATCAACGCACTGCGCGAGATGGGCAGACCGCATATCGTCGTCGCGACCAAGGCCGATCGTCTCTCTGGCAACAACCTCGCCAAATCACTCGCCGCCCTAAAACAGGCACACGGCGAAGACCGCATCCTGCCGGTCTCCTCTAAGTCAGAAAAAGGCGTAAAAACACTCTGGCCCGAAATCCTGAGCGTGACTGGCCAGCAAACTTTACCCAACCTGAAGCCTAATCAAAGCTCGTCATCCTGACCCTGAGCAGAGCGAAGGGGAAGGATCTCCGTATTCCTAAGGCAGCCGAAGCCGCCAAGAGGAATACCGAGGTCCTCCGCTCTGCTCAGGATGACGAACAGTGTTGGCCTACGCGGGGAGCCTTAACGCCAACACAACTTGCCAAACGCGAAGCAGCTGCTAGCTGCTTACTCCCCGTAGTACTCCAACCCAAGGTGAGTGATCAAATCCTCACCCATAACGTGCCGCAGCGTGTTCTTCAGCTTCATCGACTGAATAAACAGATCATGCTCCGGATACACCCCCGGTGCCGAGTCCGGATCCTTGAAGTAAAAACTCAACCACTCCTGAATCCCCAGCCCCCGCAGCGCGGGCGTACGAGCCGCGAGATCCATAAACAGGCAAAGGTCCAGTGCCAACGGGGCCGCAAGAATCGAGTCACGGCAAAGAAAGTCCACCTTGATCTGCATCGGATAGCCCAGCCACCCGAAGATGTCGATGTTGTCCCAGCCTTCTTTGTTATCCCCACGCGGCGGGTAGTAGTTAATCCGCACCTTGTGAAAGACATCGCCGTACAGATCGGGGTTCTTCTCCGGCTGAAAGATATGCTCCAGCACGCCCAGCTTCGAAACTTCCTTGGTCTTGAAATTGTCCGGATCGTCTAGAACTTCGCCGTCGCGATTGCCAAGAATGTTGGTCGAGTACCACCCGCTCACACCCAACTGCCGCGTCTTGAACGCCGGCGCCAGCACAGTCTTCAGAAACGTCTGCCCCGTCTTGAAGTCCTTACCGCAGATCGGCGCATTCATCTTGCGCGACAGCTCATTCAGCGCAGGAATATCCACCGTAAGATTCGGCGCGCCATTCGCAAACGGAATGCCCTCCTTCAAGCACGCCCACGCATACAGCATCGACGGCGCAATGTCCGGATCATCCTCAACCAGGC
>CAXTGN010000256.1:1658-7327 GCA_964243455.1 uncultured Acidobacteriaceae bacterium | reverse complement strand
TGCTTTGGCTGTTTCTGCGCTGCTGGCTAGCCCGTAATTGAGAGTGCCGGTGCTGCTGGGCCCTAAATACAGGGATCAAAAAAATCCTGATGTAACCGTTGACACCACTTGGAACACGGGACTAGAGTTTCGCAAACACGAAGTAGCTCAACCAAATGTTCTCCAACACAAAGGCCCGGACTCAGCCGGCTCCGGTGTACGAGCATAAATAGGCCCTTTGTAAGCGTTTGCATAATTGCAGTCTGTTCGGAGGTGTGCATGATGTTTCATCGTTTTGTTACCCGAAAGATCTCCACGTTTGCGCTGTTTCTTCTCTTTGGCGTTCTCTCGGCAGCAGCGCAGTTCTCCAGCGGTATCGAGGGCACAGTCCACGACAGCTCCGGCGCAGTCGTCCCTGGCGCGAAGGTCACCGTCACCGACACGCGACTCGGCGTAGCCAAAACCACCACAACGAATGACACCGGCTTTTTCCGTTTCGAGAGCATCAGTGCATCCGCCTATACGCTCCAGATCGACGCACCCGGCTTCGATGCCTTCCAGGAAAGGGACCTGACGCTGCAGGTGGGTGAGATTCGTACCCTAACGCCCACACTTAAGCTCGGGTCCACGAACACCGAGATCACCGTGACCGCATCGCAGGCCTCACTCAATCTGGCCGCCGCCACCACGGGATCCATCATTTCCGAAGAGACCGTCAGCGTTACTCCACTCGGCGGACAAAACGTGTATGGGCTTGCCAGCCTTACCCCCGGCATTACCGGCAGCGCGACCAACGGCACCGACAATTACACAAACGAATACGCCATCAACATCAATGCTGCGGGCCTGCGGCAGGAAGAAAACGGCTACCAGATCGACGGAGCCTACACGGACACGCCTTCACGTGCAGGCGGCACGTCCATCTCCCCTAATCCGGAGATCGTGCAATCCATCGACATCCGAACAAACAACTTCGACGCCGGCAAGGGAAGAAATGGCGGGGCCACGGTTGATGTCTTTACCAAATCCGGCAGCAATCAGTTCCACGGCACGGGCGATTACTACTTCCTAAACAACGATCTTGTGACGCGTACCGAATTTCAGAGCTCCGTTCCAAGTTTTCGGCGCCAGGAAATGGGCATCACAGTAGGCGGCCCGATCATCAAGAACAAGCTGTTCTTTTACGGATCGATCGACGTCCTTCGCTCCAGTTCAGTGAGTGCGAATGCCTACACCGTTGAAACTCAGGCCTTTGATACCTGGGCATCCGCAAACCTGCCGAATAACGTGGCGACACAGGTGTTGTTGGCCGCCCCGCCACTCAACTTCGCAACGACAAATCTCGTCACCGCCAGCCAGGTCAAGGGCAGCTACTTCGCTCTCCCGGCAAATCTCCCTGCCGATTTGCCTGTTTTCGGTACGGCAAACATCAGCTACTCCATTCCGAAAAACGGCTATCAGTACAGCGCGCGAGGCGACTACTACCTCGGTAACAGCGACCGTATCTACGGTGAGTTCATGCGCACGTCTGACACGTCCGTCAGCGCAACACCTCGGCCCGATCTGAACTACAACCAATCCAACAGCTCCGATTTCGCCAACCTGGATTGGACACACACCTTCTCACCGAAACTGCTTAACGAGGTGGGCGGAAACATGATTCGCCCGTTCGGGGCAGACCTGCCGGTTGATGCTGATGCGATCCCCTTAATCAATGTGACCGGACTGCAGGGGTTCGCCAATTGGGGCCCAGGAAACTTTACGCAGACAACCGTCGGCTGGCGCGACGTCCTGACCGCAACGGTCAAGACACACACGCTCAAGGTTGGGTTCCAGCAAGATAACGTCCGTGAAGCGGACGCACAGAGCGGCGCCTTCGATCGCCCGACGTACAACTTCAACAGCCTGCTCGACTTCGTTCAGGACGAAGCCACCTCTGAGAGCGGCACGCCCGTCAGTCTGCTCACCCATCAACAGGCTCCCTACAACCGCCGCTATCGTGCACTCATCACCGGCGTCTTTGTGCAGGATGACTGGAAAGTATCGCCCCGTTTCACGTTGAATGCCGGCATCCGCTACGACATGATGGCGAACTTCTTCTCCGTTCTCAGCCCTCAGTTGACAAATTTCACCTTCGGCCCAGGTTCCACCTACAACGAGCAGATTACCAATGGCGTTGCTGGTCTACAGCCCAGCAACCACGTCCTGGACCACAACATATGGCAGGTGACCCCACGCATAGGGTTCTCCTACGACGTGCAGGGCAATGGCCGCACAGCCCTCCGTGGCGGCTATGGAGTCTTCGCCGATCAGCCTCCCTATATTCACATCACGGACATCACGGCGGGCAATCTACCTAACGTCTACACGCCCAGTGTCAGCGTCCAACAGGGACAGGCCATCCCAACTTTCCAACTCTGCGGTCCACCCACAGGCTTCACGATCAACTGCCCTGTCGTCGACACCAGCAACGTTGTTCTAAATTCCAGCGGCGGCATCACTGGACAGCGAGCGAACGTTGGCGGCTACTCCCCGGACTTCAAGCTCACCCAGGTACAAAACTGGTCGCTGAGCGTACAGCATCAGCTCACCAACACGCTCATCATGGAGGTGAACTACTCCGCTTCTACGGCACACCATTTGCCTGTGTTCAACCAGGACGTCAACCGATTTGCCGGCGATCTCATCGTCAATAAGGGTGTGCTCAACCGGCTCAATTCGAACTTCGGCGCTCTCACTTATGGAACATCGGATGGCAATTCTGTCGGACACTATGCCTCGGCAACCATGACGAAGCTGCTTTCTCATGGCTTTAACATCCGCGGCATATACACCTTCGGCAAAGCCCTGGACACCTTCAGTAACTCAGGCTCCCTGGACGCAGGCTCCATCACCACCAGCACGTCGGTTGTCCGCAATGGCGATCTCAATGCGCAATACGGTCGCGCGGACTACGACATCCGCCAGCAGTTCACCACAGACGGTACATGGACACTTCCCAACCACTTCAGCAACGTCTTCGCCAAGAATACCCTGGGAGGGTGGCAGCTTGGAGGGGTTTGGCTCTTCCACACCGGACTACCCTTTACCGTCTACACCAGTGCCGGGTTCGTTCCGGTCTATGGCGCAAACGGTCAGGTCATCGGTAACACGGGCGGGGATTACAACGCGGATGGATCGAACTACGATCTTCCCAACACCCCGAGTTTCGGGGCACACCTACCTGGTCAGTCCCGGAGTAAGTTCATCACCGGCCTCTTCCCGGCGTCGGCGTTTACCGCGCCCGCGCTCGGCACAGAAGGAACGCTTGGCCGCAATACCTACGACCAGCCGGGTTACAACAACTTCGACTTCACGGTGGCCAAGCTATTCTCTGTGAAGTGGTTTGGGGGAGAGCGTCTCAACCTTGAAGGCAAGGCCGAAGCGTTCAACCTGTTCAATCGCGTGAACCTGACCGGCGTGAACTCCGATCTTTCCTCGGGTTCTCTGTTCGGCCAGTCCACGACGGAACTGCAACGCCTGACCGGCGGCCGCAGTGTACAGCTGCACATACGCGGGAACTTCTAGTCCACATGCGGCGTCACACACACCCTCGTGTGACGCCGTTTTCCCCTGAGCGCCATCGGTCACCTAATTCGTTCCGCTGAGGATCGTTATGCCACGACGCCCCACGCAAACCTTCACAAGAGGTCTTGTTCTGTTGTCTGTCTCAGGGTTCGTGTTTTTAACGGCGCCTATGCTGGGGCAATTGCCAGGTGAACCTCCGCCACAACCTAAGATCACCGTACGCCAGACCAAGACCGGGCTTACAGCAGATTCCAGTGCTGAGTCTATCGAGGTCACCGTATGTCGGGACGCCGTGCTGCACTTCGTCTCGCATCCCGCCCAGTCGCGCGGAGCCGCCACGCCGCAACCCTGGATGCTGCCTGGAAATGAGTCCTGTCCGGGCGCCCCTTTCACTGTGACCACCGACGCGAAGACCGCCGTCCTGACCACTGGTAAGGTCAAGTTTCTGCTCTCCCTGACTGACGCCAAAACCTCCTACGAAAACCTCAGCGGAGATCAACTTCTCCACGAACGATTAGCTCTGCCCCGCACCTACAAGCCCATGCAGGCGAACGGTGACAGCACCTACCAGGTGGAGGATCGCTTCGCTCCAGACGCGACCGAGGGCTTCTACGGGCTGGGCCAACATCAGGGCGGCGAGCTGAACTACCGTGGCAACACCGTCGAGCTGGGCCAGAACAACACCGATGTTGCAGTTCCCTTTCTGGTCTCCACCAAGGGCTATGCCCTGATGTGGAGTACGGCTGCATTCAGCTTCGCCGACAATCGCTTTCCGTTGCAGTTCTCTTTCATCTCTAACGCCAGCAATGCGATCGATTACTACTTCATCTCCGGTCCGGAAATGGACGAGATGATTCATCAGTACCGCAATCTGACCGGACACGCCCCTCTGCTGCCCCTCTGGGCTTACGGTCTCTTCCAATCGAAGGACAAGTACATCTCGACGCAGGAGCTGCTGGATGTCGCCGGCCGGTATCGCAGGGAGCATATCCCGATGGACGCTATCGTGCAGGACTGGTTCTGGTGGAAGAAGGAAGGCGATCCCGTCTTCAACGCCAACTACCATGACGTCCCCGGCGATGTGCAGAAGCTGCACGACATGCACGTGCACGCCATGATCTCCGTGTGGGGACTTTTCGATCCAACCTCCGAGAACTTCAAGGAGCTGCACGCCAAGCACTACGACATCGCCGATGCGCAGGTCTACGACGCCTCGAATCCGGAGGCGCGGAATTTCTACTGGGACCACCTCGCGGGCAAGCTCTTTGCTCAGGGCTGGGACGCGTTCTGGTTGGACAGCGCCGAGCCCGAAGAGTATTGGCCCCACCTGGGTGACGCCATTCTTCGCGACAAGCAGATTGCCATCGGCAATGGCATGACCTACACGAATGTCTTTCCCTTCCTGCATACGTTGGGAGTGCAGGAGCACTGGAAGGCAACGACGGACCAAAAGCGTGTTTACCTGCTGACGCGTTCCGCTTTTCTGGGTCAACAACGGGTAGGCGCCACGACATGGTCAGGGGATGTATACAGCAGCTGGTGGGCCCTGCAGCACCAGGTCCCCGCAGGGCTGAACTTTGCGGTCTCCGGATTCCCTTACTGGACTACGGACATCGGCGGCTATCACCAACCCGATCCCGGAAAGACTCAATTCGATCCCGCGTACCAGGAGCTCTATGCGCGTTGGTTCGAGTATGGGACCTTCTGCCCTGTGTTCAGGACACACGGACATCGCGATCACAACGAGTTGTGGACCTACGACCGGGTCGAACCAACCCTGCTCAAGTTCGACAAACTCCGCTATCGACTAATGCCGTACATCTACTCGCTGGCGTGGCGCGTTACAAACGGCGATTACACCATCCAGCGGCCTCTGGTGATGGATTGGCGTACCGATCCGAAGGTTCGGGACATCACCGATCAGTTCATGTTTGGTCCGGCACTTTTGGTCAGCCCCGTACTGGAGCAGGACGCGACGAAACGTCACCTCTACCTGCCCGGGGCCCCACTCTGGTATGACTTCTGGACTGGCAAGACGGTGCAGGGTGGCCACTCGGAGGACGTAGACGCACCGCTGGATACCCTTCCGCTGTTTGTTCGTGCCGGTTCGATTCTTCCGCTTG
>CAXTGN010000256.1:0-1587 GCA_964243455.1 uncultured Acidobacteriaceae bacterium | reverse complement strand
ATCGTTCCCATGCACTGGGACGATAAGGCAGGCCAACTCACGATCGGCACGCGTGACGGCACCTTCCCCGGAATGGTGAAATCTCATGTGTTCCGGGTGACCTTTGTAAGCGCGAACCACGGAGTGGGTCCGATGGAGTCACACGAGGTAGACGAGGAAGTAACGTACACGGGACAGAAGCTCACCGTGAGTGCTCACTAAAGCACCAAGGCCACATTGCGACACCCTGCCGGGCGCTGCGATGTAGCCTAGAAGCTAAAGCGGATACGACCTAGGTGTTTCTCTGTTTGTCGATGGTGATCGTGGGCGCCAGTCCATTCCTGGACGGTCCTGACTCCGACGTGCCGATCTGCAGAGGTGCCTGCTTTGCCTCAAACTCCGCAAGCGCGTCGTCTGCCAGCGCCTTCTGCTCGGCTTCCTTCAGGTGCACATCGTGCAGGTCGAGACTGTCCACGGCGACACGCACGCGACCAGAGGCGCGGTAGCGCTCATCCTGGATCATGGCTTCCAGCCTATTCAGGTTGTCGCCCGAGCCGCCCAGCGTCGTGACCATTCCGGAGGCCATTTCCGTGATCTCCGCCATCGCGCGCTTCATCCGCAAGTCGCTGATACCCGATTTCAACGCCTCGATCTTTGAGCGGGTGATCGAAACGGCAACGTCACGGGCGCGAACCAGCTCCTTGTACGTGACCTCGGACTGGTCCAGCTGCTTGCGGTTCTCTTCCAGTTCACGTTCCACGGTTTTCAGGCGCAATGCATACTGACCGGCGACATCGCGCCGCTCGAGCCTGAGATTCGCGGTCACCTTGGCGCGGAGGTCCGTTTCATCGGTCTCCAGCTTACGAACCTGCCCGATCAGCCGCTCCACCATCCCTGCATCGGACGCAAGACCCACGTTGAACTTGCCCACCTGTTTGCGGAGGTTCTCCTGCTCCACTTCGAGCAACGCCTCCGGGTTGCGCTGCTCCGCTTTGGAAAGGAACAAGCCGAAGAAGCCTTTCACCAGATTGCCTAAACGACGGAACATGCACGCTCCTTGAAACTCACTTTACGCCCTACGTAAGGAAATGCAATTTTGTTCTACGGACCTGCTTATCGGTATTCCCGGATCCGCGGCGCAAACCCGAGGATCACCAGAGCCGCAACGATGCACGTGGCAAGGCCCCCTTCGAGCTCGGCACCGCTCACCAGCGACAGTCCACGATGTACATCGTCATCAAAGGTCGCCTCGCTCACCTCGACCGCATCTCTCAAGCTCCGGTCAAACTGCTTCAAGGCTGCGTGAGCCTGGCCGGCACCAGTCCCGTCGTAGAGCTGGACAGCTTTATCATGCTGCCCTGCGCGTTGCATGCGGTGGACCTCCGCATCCAGCGCCATGTACTGGTGCCAGCTTGTGAGTGCCCCCAGCAACGCTTCGCGCTCATCCGAAGAGTTTGTCCTTTGGATCTCATCTGCGAACAGTCCGGAAAAGCCCTCGACAGAGTGTCTCTCCCGTAGGGCAGTTACAAGTTGGTCAGGCGTAAGCCCGGCCGGCTCTGTCGTCAGCGTTCCGTTATCTCTCCCAAACGCCTGTTCACTTGCGCTTTG
>CAXTGN010000255.1:0-7336 GCA_964243455.1 uncultured Acidobacteriaceae bacterium | reverse complement strand
AAACAGCAGAATAAGAATGATGATGAGAATAATCATGCGGCGGAGTCTAGCACAAGGGATCCCCGCTACGCCGCGATCAAGTGGAGATCCGCGGATATCTACCTCCGTACACAAACGGAACCCGTGACGGGAAAAGCGGTCGCGCTCGCTTAAAGCGGTATCAGAGCGGGCACGGGACGCTGGAACCGCTGCCGCCGTTGAAGGACCGCTTGCCGAAGCCACTTTTCCGGCAGGGACTCGTGGACCAAAATCTGCCGAACTGATCATGCCACCCAAGGAGCGGGAGATTCTCACAAACCGGGCGGCACGCAACTCCGCGTGGACGAGGGAAGGGTCAGTGCAGCCTTGTTGCAGCGGGCGGCAAGGGCAAAGGATAGGTGCGGATGAGATCCGTCATGAGAATCGAGGGTGCTCCCCGACGGAGACGGCGCAAAGGTCGCCACCTGGGCTGAGGCTCAGCTGACGTCGAGCGGCGGGCCCGTGGGTTCGAGACCGTAGGCGCGCATGCGTTCCGGGTTGGGTTTGTAGCTCGCAAAACCCCCGGCTTCCTTCTCCCGGAGGTCGAAGTAGGCCTCCATGCGTCCGGCAGGCGCATAAAGAATAAGGATCCGGCCGGTACCGCTGCCGGCAAAGGCGAAGCTGTGCGGAATGCCTTTGGGGCCAAGGGCAGAGTCGCCGGCTTTGAGCTTCAGGAGATTGCCACCCACTTCGACCAGGTAATCGCCCTCCAGGACATAGAACCATTCGTCTTCCACGTGATGGTAGTGGCGCGGTGGGCCGCCCTTCGCCGTGTGGTGGTGCTCCATCACGAACAGGCCATTGTGGGCGTCGGCGGAGGCGAGCTTAAAGGTGGACGTACCGTTCGGAACCTTGCGCTGAAACGCATATCGATCTTCCCCGGCGTGCACGAGCGGGAGCACCGTGCTGGCCGGGGTTGGCGAGAGAGGTGATGGCGCGGTCGGCGCCGTCTGGGCTCCTTGTGCGATGAGCCGGGCGGGGAGGCTCAGGGCTGCCAATTGAAGGAAGGAGCGGCGTTCGAGTGAGTTCATGGTTGCCTCGGAGATACGGGCAGTGTAGGACCGAGGAGCAGGTTCCGGAAAAGAAGGAAGAGGCCTGACGGCTCCGCCGACATGAGAGAAGGCAGATGTGCTGATTGCCTCTCTAGCCTGCGGCGGCGTCTGCCTTCGCGCCGGGCAGCCGCTTGATCAGCACATCGATCTGGCCGGCATGATGGGAGATGTGCTCGCAGACGTGGAACCAGAGGCAGTAATTGTTGACCGGGCCGCCACCCCAGCCGGCTTCCTTGAGCGGGCTCAGGAGCCAGGCGTCGTCCTTCTTCGCGAACTCCGCAAGCGTCTTCTCTCGGGCGTCGCGGAGCGCGTCCTGGTAGAAGCCCAGGTCGTGACCTTTGACTGACGCGCGGCCGGCGTCGCCGAGGTCCATGGCGGGACCCCACTTGGCTGCGTAATCGGCTGGGTACTTGTCGAAGTCCTCGTTGTTGAACGTCATGCGCTGGTAGAGGACCTCGGTGGCGGCAAGGTGCAGCATAAGAGCGCCGATGGTGTTGGCGTTCTTGTCGAGCAGGAAGTCGAGTTGCGGCTGCGTGAGATCACGTGTGGGCCCGAGCACGGCCATCTCCATCCAGGTAAGCATGGTGACCAGCGTGCCGACCTGCGGCGTGTAACCGGGGCGCGGGCCGATCATGTTGATCGTGGCTTTGTCGTAGGGCGGCACGGTGCGCGGCATGGGTTTGTGCGCTGGGGGCGGCGGTGTTGTGGGCGCGGGTTGCTGGGTCGTGGCCGCTGGGGCTGGGGTGGTGCCCTGTGCGAAAGCGCGCAGCGAGGGAGCGGCAGCCATAACCCCGAGCGCAGCGGAACCGGACAGAAAGCAACGGCGGTTGAACAGGGGACCGATCATGGGCATGCGGCTGATCATGCGGCCCGGCACCAGGTTGGTCAAGAGAATGTCGGCGGGGGACGACCATGCTGTTGCAGTGCTGCCTTGACTTCAGCTCGCAGAACGGCCGGCAGTGCCTTGTTGGAATGCGTGCTCGTAATTCAAACCAGATCAGCACAGTTTGGTAGGGAAAGAGAAGGTCATCGGTGGGACGAACGAGTCAAATCCGAATGTCACGCGGGGGTCCCCGTGGGTAGGGCACCCGGCATTTATGCGGAGCGGAACCGTCCGCGAAGCATGCCGGAGACCGAGGATACCGGTGCCGAACAGGCGATGCTGGACGGTTCGGGGGTGGTGTTAGGAGTCAAGGTGCCATCGTAGGCGCCACGCTCCTCAATGCCGAGATCACCTTTGGGGGATCACGAACGATTTCGCGCTTGCCTTTGCTGCCTGGCTGGAAGGGGAGCCGAAGCGGTTACGCATCATCGCGGGTGCACGTCGACTGAAGCAGATTCAATGCAGGCTCACTCATCGCCTGAGCCTG
The DNA here is from genome assembly GCA_964243455.1 of uncultured Acidobacteriaceae bacterium. Lineage (GTDB taxonomy): Bacteria > Acidobacteriota > Terriglobia > Terriglobales > Acidobacteriaceae > Granulicella. Next base: position 4,896 of record CAXTGN010000255.1, on the reverse strand, counting down.
TGACGAAGGGGCACCCAGGAGTGGGGCACCCGGCCAGCGGCATGTGTGGAGTCCGCCCTCCTACCTCGTTGCGATGGGGTTGTTCTTCTGGGCGGCTTCGTTGACCGTGGTGTTTTGGCCGGCGGTGAGGAGCCATTGCCCGTTGTGTCTCACGAAGACCTCGGTGAGGACGCTGCGCGAGGCTGGGAATGCCGTGCCGGTGACCCCGGTGAAGGCGCCATGCCGGGCTTCGACGTTGACGATCACGGTGTCCGGGGCGACGTGGCGCAGGACGACGCTGTCAGGCGGAAGAAAGCTGGTGTCCTTGAAGATGGTGCGGTGATAGGCGTCGAGGGCGCGGAAGACCTCGTCCTTGCCATGCCACCACATGCCGACGATGTTGACCCACTGAACGTCATTCGTCGTGTAGCCCGTCCAGGTTTTCATGTCATGTTTGAGCCAGGCCTCGCCCATGCTGTGCATGACGGCGCGGACGGCGGCCTCGTCGGGGTCGGGCGCCTGGGCGGTGAGGGTGATGGGCAGGAGGAAAGCGGCGAGCGCCAAGGGCAGAGATAGCAGACGGCGGGTCATGGGCATTTGTCCTGGGAGCGCTTCGGTGTGGTGGTGGAGGGTAAGGGCCAGCTTACTTAAGTCTTACTTATCCTTCGCTGGGGCGTAAACGGTCGCGCCATCGATACCGACGATGGTGGCCTGGCGGGCAATCTGTACCCAGTGATCGCCGGTGCGTTGCCAGATGTCCGTCCAGCGGCGCGCAAGGGGTTTCCCGGCGGCGGGACCGCTGGCAAGAACGACCTCTTCGTGGCCCATCTCTACGGCAATGTCGTTGAAGACCGAGAAAGTTTCCGGGACAGAGTGCACGCTGGTGTATTTGAGCTTGTCCTCGCGCATAGCCCGAAAGACACCCGCACGCGTAAGGATATTGTTGCCCGGGCTGTTGACGATCATTCCCGGCGACCAGAGCGTTTCCAGCGCGGCGAAGTCTCCCGCGGCAATGGCGTGGCCGACGGCGCGGTTGTTGGATGTGATCTGTTGATGGATGGCGTCCGTGTCGGGTGGGGGCGCCTGGGCTGCGGCGTGGACAAGCAAAAAGAAGGGCAGCAGCACAGCCAAAAGCGGAGCTCTCACGGGCGGTTCTCCATAGGAAGGGAATGGCTGATGATGCGTCGCGGCGGGGGCTGGGTCAAGGCGATGTCGTCGGATGACGACTAAGGTGTGGAAGCCCGGAGACTTATGTGGACCTGATGCTGCCTTGCGACGACGTTTGGGATGAATTTCGAGGAAGGCAAGGTAGGATGGCGGGTACTTCTGACCTGAAAGGCATCGGATGCTGGCGAAGTGCACGAATCCTGTTTCGTTTTTGGCGGTGGTATTTGCGGGAGTGATCGGTGGTCTTCTGCTGGGGACCGCGATTGAACAGCACACGCTCCGCGTGCTGGATGGGCGGGCGTGGTTGACGGCGCGGCACAGCACGGATGCGGTGTTTTCGCGTCTGCTGCCGTGGGTGTGGAACACGACGCTGCTGCTGCTGTTATTTGCGGCCTATCTGAACCGGGGTGAGGCACGATGGCTGTTTGCCGCCGCTGCCCTGTTGCTGCTGCTGGGGATCGCCGTCACGCTGGTTGTCGAAGTGCCGATGAACAAGCAGATTGCGGTGTGGGATGCCGGGGCGGTTCCGGCCGAGTGGGCGTCGGTACGCGACCGTTGGCTGAAGTTCCACAACGTGCGCACGGGGGCTGGGGTGGTGGCGTTTGTGTGTGCCACGTTGGGGAGTTTTCGGCGTTAGGCGAGGGTTGGAGCCCACCTTCGCTTTGCGAAGCTGGGCACCGGGATGTGGGCAATCCGCCAGCTATGGAGGCCCATTCATCGCGATAAGGCTGCGATGCATGGGGCACCCGGGTCACAACTGTTTTCGCACTCCCGCTTCCTTCTCAATGGCAGAGATCTGGTCCTTCAACTCGCCTTCCATAGCGGATCGTGCTTCGCCCATCCTGAACGTCAGCGGGGATAACCGCTGGGTCACGTCCTCCTCCAGAAAGGCGAGCGCGGAGTAGAAGGCCAACAGGGCCAGCAGCAGACCGCACCACGCCGTAGCCGTGGACACCCAGGGCACCCCTTTCAGCGCTGCCGCGGCTGCGCCGGAAGTTCGCAGGATGGCCACGATCAGGACCGTCCCGAGCAGTGGCTTGCCCTTAAAGGTGACCACCGTGAGGATAACGAGACAAAGGGCCAGGCAGAGCAGAAAGACGCCTGAGGTTGGGCTTGTCGGGGGTGGTGGACCGTTCAGCAGCGCCAGGCCCTGGACCACCCACGACGCGCCGAAGATGGCGAAGGCTGTGGCTCCTCCGCCGTCGCGGGCCAGAAAGGCCATCAGGCTCGGTCCGAGCTCGAGCGGGGCCACGAATGCGAGCAGGATCAGCGCCACCGCCTGCGCCTGAGCCGCAGGGATCCAATGCAGCAGGAAGGCGCTGTACATGACGTTGCCCACACCGAAGGCCAGCGAAGCGAGGGGCATGGAACTCGCATAGGGGCGCAGCACGACCTGCACGGGAACATCTGCCATCTCTGCCAATGCGGTTCTTCCTCGGGAGCATGCCACCCCATTTCGGGGGGACAGCTTACGCTTTAGGCTACTCTTGTTGCCTCGCTCCGGTGGGCCACCTACTCCCCGTACTTTCGTGCAAGGTACGCTCGAAGAAGGACTTAGGGGGGACTTGCGGGAAGTGGAAACCAGCGGCTGCGTCCGCGCCCCCTATTCTAAGAAGCAGTATAGAAATCAAGGGTTCGTGGATAGTGCTGGAGCGTGGCGACGAAGAGTTGGGCGTTGGCCTCGACCTGGAAAGGCGGCGGCGGTTCCAGGTGACACTTGTGATGAAGTAGGTGTCCGGTGCGTTTTGGCGTTTGGGGATCGCCATGGCTGGGCCAAGCGTACCTCAGCGGCTGAAGCCGCGGCATGGCACGGAGGAACTATGGCACGGCTGAAGCCGTGCCCTTCCGGGATGAACGAACAGGTAGGCCACACACCCGCGATGAGGCTGCGTGTGGATGGGGCACCCGTGCTGTGGTTTCGGGTAGAGAGATCATGGGTAGCCACCCGCCAAGGTATAGTGGAGCCCTGATGAGGCAGTTTGTCGTTTTTGCAGCCGTGGCGATGGCGCTCGGGTCTGCGCCGTTGGCCCAGACCGTCAAGACGCCGTTGCAGGTGGGTGGGGATGTGCAGGCACCGACACTTTTGCAGCACCCGGACGTTCACGCGCCTATCAACCAGGGCCAGGGTGACGAGTCCGGGGAGGCTACGATCTCCATCGTGGTCGATTCGAAGGGCCATGTTGCCGAGGCGACCCTGTTGAGTTCTTCCGGCAGCGCGGAGTTCGACCACAATGCTGTCCTTGCGGCCAGGAAGTATGTGTTTGCGCCTGCGATGCGCGAGGGCAAGCCGGTTGCCGTGCAGATGTCGATTGCGATGAACTTTCGAACGCATATCCGGTAAGGGGCGTGGCGGATGCCGCGGCGCTACTCATCGTCTCCCCCTGACCTGCAAGGTGCGCAGAAAAAGCGCGTCGCGAGCATGGCAGAGGTTTACGCCTTCTACTTCGTCGTAATCGGGTTGTTCTTCTGGGCGGCTTCGTCGACGACGGTGTTCTGGCCGGCGGTGAGGAGCCAATGGCCGTCGTGCTTCACGAAGACTTCGGTGAGGATGTTGCGTGCGGCGGGGCGATACACGCCGCTGGGCGACGTGAAGGCGCCGGTCATGCCTTCTATGTTGGCGATGACAGTGTCGGGGGCGACGTGGCGAAGGATGATGGTGTCGGGTGGAGGAAAGCTGCGGTTTTTGAAGATGGTGCGGTGATAGGCGTCGTGCGCGCGGAAGACCTCGTCTTTGCCATGCCACCACATGCCGACGATGTTGACCCACTGGACGTCTTCGGTCATGTAGCTTGTCCAGGTTTTCATGTCGTGTTTGACCCAGGCCTCGCGCATGTCGTGCATCACGGCGCGGACCGCGGCTTCGTCGGGGTCGGGCGTCTGGGCGGCGGTGTGCGCGAGCGGCAAGGCGAGCAGGACAGCCAGGAGCGGAGCTTTCATGTGTGTGGATCTCCGGGGAGGGATGGCTGATGATGCGGTCCCGTATGGGAGAGGTCAAGGGCGTGTCGGCGGTTGGCGACGGCCTTTGCAGGAGTGGGCTGGGCGCTTGCCGGGCCCACCTTAGCTCCGCGAAGATAGGGCGTCCCGATGTGGGCCACCCGCCACACCCCCCTCCCCCGCAGTTTCCACCAAGTTCTTCAGAACAGACCACTTAGCTACTGATGACAAAGTTGTTACTCCCCCGCATGGGGGAGGCGGCAGATTGCATGGCAGGGGTGGGGTAATTTCAGTTTACGCGGTTTGGCGAAATAACCGGCAAGACCGCACGAGGTCCTGAAACTCTTAGACGAGCAGCTGTCGTAGGGGTTGGGGAAGTCCTGCGATGCGTGAGGGCAAGCCGGTTGCCGTGCAGATGTCGATTGCGATGAACTTCCGAACGCATCTCCGATAAGAGGCGTAGCGGACGCCGTGTGCTGCCTCGGGACAACATACTTGGTGAAGGGAGTTACTGTTCGTAGCGACTTCGGCAGTTTGGGTGGAAGACGTCCCAAAACTGATTCATGTCCGTGACGACGGAGTACCAATTTTTCTCCAAGCGGCGCACGGCAACTACGTCGCAAGGGATGCCTGGAACTCTCATCGGTGGCCGAGCCGTGCTGGTTATGGGCAACGAGTCATTCGGGTCGTACACGACGTACCCCATCCAATCGCCTACAGGAACTCCGCCCCATCCGTCTCCTTGCCATTCGACATGCAGAAGGTCTGTTGAGGTTCGTGCCGAGTTCAGCACGGCTTGCTTGTAGTAATGAGATC
>CAXTGN010000254.1:0-7369 GCA_964243455.1 uncultured Acidobacteriaceae bacterium | reverse complement strand
CAATATTTACGGTGGGAATCTCAAACCATGTCACGGCGTTGCTCTCAAACTTGCTCATCGGCGAAACCTCAAAGAAGAGATGAACTGCAACAGCAGAGTAGAAGAGCGATCCTGACAGCGTTGTGTCAGTACGCTGCGATGTGACCTAAAATTGTCGTGTAGGGCGGTTTAGGATCAATCCTCACTCTCATGTCACGGTCGTCAAGTCACAGGTTGAATGTCCCGCACGGATTCGTTCTGGAAGCGCTCGCTCCCTTGCACCCCGAAGTTCGCCGGATGTTTTCGGGGTTCGCAATCTATAGCGGCAACCGCCTTGTGATGATGCTGAGAGACCACCTCAAATCGCCGCAGGACAATGGCATCTGGCTGGTCCTTGCAGAAGGTATCGATCCTGCGGACGAAAGCCTACGTCGGGAATTTCCCTCGATCCGGCGCATCGAGCTGCTGCGCAGCAAGATAGGCCACTGGCTACTTCTTCCCAGCGATGATGCTGCGTTTGAGCAGTTGGCCCTGCACGCGTGTGATCTCATCCTGCGGCACGACCGGCGGCTGGGCCGCATCCCTCAATCCCGGCGATAGTCTCCCGGCCCTCCTTCGTTGCATAGCCCGACTGTCCTGCTGCGTCGCATTGTGGGCACCGACGATCACTAACGAGAACGGCGTTTGTCGGTACTAATGTCGTTGGAGCCGCCGGCCGTGTGCTGTTCAGGACGTGTGAGCTTTCGCCCCTGATTCTGCGGAGCGTTTGCGCTTTTCAGGAACTGGCTGCCGAAGGCGAACGTATCAGAGGGCAAACACGAGGCGCGCCTGATGAACGCAGACACAGCAAAGCTATACGCGCGGTGGGTCGGGGTGCTGTATGTCATCACGGTCCTGACAGGCGGGTGGGGAGAGTCCTACGTCCCAGGCACGCTGCTCATCAACAACAATCTCACCGGGACCGTGCACCAGGTGGCTGGTTCGATTGGCCTCTTTCGAGCGAGCTTTGCTGCGTACCTCATGGAAGCTGTCTGCGACGTTACGCTCAACGTACTTCTATACGCGCTGCTTCGACCCGTAAGCCGCAATCTTGCCTTGTTGGCGATGTGTTTCGGACTGCTGGCAACGTCAGTGTTTGCGGCGGGAGAGATCTTTTACTTTGCCGCGGCACTGCCCACTGTTGATACAGATGTCGCCCGGGTGCTCTCGCCGGAAAGCAAGGCGAACTTCACCTACTTCTGTCTCACGATCTATGGCTACATCAATGGGATTTTCGCCGTGTTCTATGGCACCGCGGCTGCCGTGCGCGGGTACTTGATGCTGCGTTCAGGTTACCTGCCGCGCGCACTTGGTGCTTTCTTCATGCTGGGAGGTACTGGGTTTGTCGTCAAGAACATCCTGGTCGTCGCCGTCCCGCGGTACGACACGTCCTACGTGCTTCTCCCCATGTTCTTGGCTTGGTCCTACTGGGTGATCTGGCTGCTAATCAAGGGCATCGATCGCGCCAAGTGGGATGCGAGGCAGACGACACCAATGATCGGGTAAGGGATGACGGACCATACGGCTCGGAGCATCTGCTCTACAACGGCGATTCGTACCGCGAAGTCGCACAGTGTGGAGTAACGCCGGTCAGGGAGGGTCCGGTTCCAGCCCGATCCGGTCGTTGACGGCGTTCCGAAGGCGTTGCTTGCAGCCCAGGTAGCGTTCGGTGGTTTGGACGGAAACGTGACCCAGTAAGAACTGGATCTGCTCGAGTTCGCCTCCGGCTTGATGGCAAAGCCGGGCGCAGGTTCGACGAAGATCATGCGGGGCGATCATACCGAAGCCGCAGTCTGCTGCCGCCTTCCTGACGATAGACCAGATCACCTTGGCGGTGAAGCCGGTACTCCGAACCTTGCCGGTCTTGCCAACCGGACGGAAGAGCACCCCGCTTTGCAGGCCCGCAGAGCTCGTCCAGGCATCCACGGCGGACTTGACCCAGCCCGGCACCGGTACCGTACGCATGTGACCACCTTTGCCAATGAGGTCCGCGAGCACCCAGTGGTCCTCCCGGAGCTCGAAGTCTTCAACGGCGACGGTCACCACCTCGGCCCGCCGCAGACCACAGCCGATCAGCATAGCGAGGACTGCGCTGTTGCGCGCCCCCCGGAGCTCTGGGCCGGAAGGTGAGGCAACAAGCTTCCTGCCCTGTTCGGCGGAGAGCCAGTTGCCAACCCTGACTCCGAGTCGCTTGGCTCCCTTCACGCGGCGGATGCCTGCGGCCAGGTCGGGGCTGAGGAGACCGCAGTCGGAGGCCTCGTACGCTAGCCGGCGAACCGCAGCAAGTCGCAGGTTGATGGTCGCTGGGGCATATCTCCGTTGCTCCAGGGCGATCCGGTACCGCGTCACAACCATCCTGTTGAACGACAGCCGTGGCTCAGAGCAGTACCAGTCGATGAAGTCCCGGATGGCATGGTCATAAGACCGCCGTGAACTCACCGAGGAAAGGCTGTTCAGAACGGCATTCCTGGATTGCTCCAAGTCCGGCAGCTTCAGGATCGTCTTGGGATTGCGTTTCTTGGCTCTCTTCGTCATCGCACGGCCTCCCAACCGTGCGGAAAGCATGAGCCAGTGGGATCACTGACGCCTGCGACGTTTATCGGCACTAATTGCCGGTGATTGGTCCGCAGAAGCATAGGCCGTTTCCATCTGGGTCGGTCACGCTGAATTCACGCAAGCCCCACGGGAGCCGTGTGAACAGGAGACTCGGGCCGTAGCGTCGTATCAAGGCCCCTGGAGCGAAACTTGGTGTAGCGCTCATCCACGTCGTCCACGTAGATGCGCTGCAGTGACCCGAACACGCCGTCGCCTGCATGCCGGGAAAGCTGTAGCTCAGCGCCGTCCATCGTGAGGTCCGCGACGCCATTTGCGATTTCAGATTCGGCGTACTCGGGCCACTTCCACTTGAAGTCGAGGACTCTGTGTAGAAACGAAGGGAGCGATTCAAGTCAGAGGTCTTGATGACGGGAACAATGCGCATGGGCCATTTCTCCTTGAGACTCAGCGGATACAGCATACCCGTGCGAAGGCTGAACTGCTGCCTTTCAGGTCTGTGAGTCGCAAAAGCGGAAGTGACTCCACTGGGCTCCCCCGCGACACCTCACTTCCGCTAGCGGCGTTTATCAGTATCGATCAATAGTTCATGCAAGGTGCTGTGTGAAATGTTCGTCGACTTCAGTACGCTTAAGCATTCTTGGAATGGAGGCGTTTGTGCGAAAGGTAACCTTTCTATCGCTGGTCCTGGTTCTCTCATGCAGTCTCTGCGGAGCGCAAGTGCGGGAAAAGCTTCCGGCATTTCCTCTTCCGGCAAAAGGATTGTCACAAAGGACATGGAAACAAAAGCGTTGGCCGTCGCAGGTGAAGGAATTGCTCCAGCGTCAATTCCAGTGCAAGCGTTGCAATACTCTGGTGGTCCGTCGGGTATCGCTGGGTGTCCTTAGGACTGGGGCGATCGTCGATCAGCCAGACAATCCTTGTGAAGCACAGGCCGGTGCCTGTAGCAATGTAACGATCCTATACCGTGCCGACGGCCGGTATCGTCTTCAGGACATAGTCGCAAGAAGTAGCGTGATACTTGTCAGAGGCCAGGGAGGCGTTCCCGACGTCGTGGGGGTGGAAGACTTTCCCTGTTGCTCCGGCCATGCGGATCGTTACAGCTACGACCCTCGACAGAAACGCTTCGTAGATTCTGGCTGTGACGAAATTGAGTACGACAACTTTGGGAATTTCAAGGGAGCCGCTATCAAGCCCTGCAACACCTAAACGTACAGGGCTGTTCAGAACAGTAACGCCTCCCCGAGGCGGGTTTGGGGCAGCGTTGCAGCGCCAACTTCCCACAACGGCGTTAATGAGATGGTCCGCCGCTTGCTTCTCCATTCCCAGTCGAGGAGCGCCTGGGAGCAAGCTGTGACAGGAGGATCATCGACATGCAGATACACTCGATTGGCATCGACCTGGGCAAGACGACCTTTCACCTTGTGGCCCTGGGAGAGGCAGGCAAGGTGCTGGTGAAGAAGAAGTTCACCCAGAAGCAGCTGCTGACCTACACCGCCAACCTGCAGACCTCGCTGATCGGTTTGGAGGCTTGTTCTGGAGCTCACTTCCTCGGCCGAGCGCTTCGCAAGCAGGGCCACGATGTCCGGCTGATCGCAGCGCAGTTTGTGAAGCCTTTCGTGAAGTCCAACAAGAACGACTTCGTCGATGCTGAAGCCATCGCGGAAGCGGTCGAGCGCAAGAACATGCGCTTTGTCCCGATTAAGACCGATGACCAGTTGGACTTGCAGGCGATACATCGCGTTCGCGACCGGCTGGTGTCCAGGCGTACCGCAGTGATCAACCAGATCCGTGCCTTTCTGCTGGAACGTGGTTTGGTATTTGCGAAGTCGCCGGCCAAGCTCAAGGCCGCCATGGCAGACATCCTGGAGAACGCAGAGGCAGACCTCACGCCGATGATGCGCAACCTCATCAATACGCTTTGGAGTGAGTGGAAGACTGTAGAACAACAGATCGAGGAGCTTGGCGATGAGCTGGAACGGATCTCCGCAGCGGACGCCGGCTGCATCCGCATTCGCCAGATCCCAGGCATCGGACCTGTCGTGGCGACCGCGATAGTTGCAGCGATCGGCAACGGCGCCGCTTTCCATAAGGGGCGGGAGTTCGCCGCCTGGCTTGGCATCGTGCCGCGCCAGTACTCCACAGGAGGCAAGACGAACCTCTTAGGCATCAGCAAGCGCGGCAACGTCTACCTGCGCAAGATCCTGATCCATGGCGCTCGAGCAGCCGTGCTGCGCATCAAGCGAGATAGAGCGCCCATCGGAGCCTGGCTCGACCGGCTCGACGCCCGGGCTCACAAAAACGTCGTCGTCGTTGCTATGGCCAATAAGCTCGCCCGCACCGCTTGGGCTGTACTGTCCAGCGGCAACGACTACAGGCCGTCCGGCGTACCAGCCTAGGCGCGGAGAAAACGCCTCCGGCTTGGAAGCGCTCGCGCTCCCACTTTACCCGCACCACGACGACGAACAAGCTCTCCACCGAAGTCTGCATAGGGCAACAAGGACGAAAGAACAGTCACAACGACGTGTCTACAACCTGATCCTGATAATGGTCTCCAACGACCGCGGCGTTTATAAGGACAGACACGTGCGCAACTCATCATGGCCAGGAGATCCATCTCCACCCAAAGGCCGAATACATTTGCGCAGACTTGTCTTCTCGACCAAGCGAACCCTTGCAGTCGCACGGCGGACCATACATAATGAGGATCTATCCGACAGGAGGACTGAGAATCAGGCGTTGATGAGTTGAGAGAGGTGAGTGTCGCACTCAGAAGTACCCTCATCTAGCCTCAGCGAGCCGTATAGGTGGCGAGCCTCTTTCCAGAACTTGGTTGCAGAATTCCGATCTCCTTGCGCCTCAAGAAGTATTGCGTAGGGCCTGACAGCGTTTGCGAGATCGAGCAGTTTCGTGTCGAGGTTACTGCGGTACAGCTCTAATGCCTCTTCGTATATATGCTTTGCCTCAGAGAAGCTGCCTTCTTTCCGATGAAAGTCTGCAATGTGGCGGATGGTATGAGCATAGGCCAGCAAGTCGTTCTGCTCGCGATAGAGCCGAGCAGCCTCGATATAGGACTCGCGAGCCACCTGCAAGTTGCCCTCATTGCGGGCCTGACGACCGTGATCGATAGCCTCAGCTGCAGTCATGTAAAGAAGAATACAGTGAAACCCACCGTACTCTACTGGTTGGTGTCGATATGTCGCACAGGCGAAAGTTGATGGCCTCAGACGCCGTTTTGAGCTGACACGGTCCGCTGACTGGTGTGGGCGGCGTTTATCGTTACCTATCCACCCGCGCGGCCGAACAACAATGTTGTGCGGAGCACTATGATTGCCTCGTCACGGAAAAGGATAACGATGACCATGCGCGCAGTTATTGGTTTCTGGCTGGTTCTAGCTAGGATGAGCAGTCCAACGATTTTAGCTGGTCAGCAAGCAATCACTGTCCCTTTTGATTTCTCTCGATCCTCCATCGGCCTTAACGTGACCGTCAGGAATGAACCGCTTTACATGATCCTCGATACAGGGGTTAACCCCTCCGTTGTTGACTTATCTCGCGCTGAGCGCATCGGGCTGAAGATCGATCGCCACGATGGTGGAGATCCGAGCGGCTTCGGCGAAGGAAAAGGAGCAACGGTTTACCCCAGCAGCATCGACCACCTTGCCATCGGGGGCCACCTTTTTGCGCCCTTCGACGCCTTGGCGTCTGATATGACGGCACTCTCTGCGCATTACGGACGCAAGCTCGATGGTGTTCTGGGCTACAGCTTTCTCGCGGACAAGATCGTGCTCATCGATTACCCACGGCAGACAGTAGGCATACTGGCCGCACCTGCCGATGCCACGACGGTTCAATCCTGCCGTACACACTGGACGACGCCTCTTCGAACCGTTGACAGTTTTCCGGTTATTAGGAACTTTCACTTCGGAGCAGCCACTGGTCCCCTCACAATGGATACTGGCTCCAATGGCGGAATCTCGTTGTACCAGAGCGCGCTGAAGCTAAAGGGCATACGAGCAGCCTTGTCCGAAAAGAGCTCCGTCATATTTGGAGGTGCACGTGGCGAAGGCACAGCCAAGACATACACCCTGAACGCCGCTGTTGGGTTCGGGCCCTTCGTCCTTCCCAAGGGCACGGTCGTGACTCTCCGCAAAGAGGAAGGTTCCAAAACCACACGCGTAGCAAATGGAGGTAATGCGCTGTTTGCGGCATTGAAGCTAAAGATGCTGTTGAATTATCGGGACCGGTCTATGACCTTCTACGGCGACTGTAGCTAGCGTCCTCGATTGATGCCGCCACCTTCGGATCTCCATTCAGGGAACTCCGTCTTTCAGATCGGTCCTGCCGACGCGAACACCGAGTCGTTTCGCCCCCTTCACACGGCGAATGCCCGCGGCCAGGTCGGGATTGAGGAGGCCGCAGTCAGAGGCCTCATAGGCGAGCCGACGAACTGCAGCCAGCCGAAGGTTGATGGTCGCCGGAGCGTACCTGCGGTGTTCCAGGGCGATCCTGTACTGGGTCACGACGGTTCTGTTGAACGACAGCCGCAGCTCAGAACAGTACCAGTCGATGAAGTCCCGGTTCGCGTGATCGTAGGATCGCCGCGAACTCAAAGGGGACAGGCTGTTCAGAACGGCATCTTGGAGTGCTCCAGGTCCGGCAGCCTCAGGATCGTCTTGGGATTACACTCTTGGCTCTCTTCGTCATCGCACGGCCCTCCCAACCGTGCGAAAAGAATGAGCTAGCGATGTTGCTGACGCCTGGCGCATTTATCAGGATTGATCTGTTAACGAACAGA
>CAXTGN010000253.1:0-7375 GCA_964243455.1 uncultured Acidobacteriaceae bacterium | reverse complement strand
TCGCGATATGGTTCCAGCGATATAGAAATGTTGCCCTTGAATGCGTACTCCTCCTCCAGCTGTCGCTCCTTTGAATATTGTGTACTACAGAAATGAACGGCATAGGCGATCGGAACGGTAAACCCTAATTTGAGGAAAAACGCCGCATTATAAGTGGGTTTCCCAAAGACTAGATAGAAGACCAGCACGACAGTCGCCAAAAATGACAGAATGACTGTCCAGAAGAGTGCATTCCTCCAAAGCTTTACACTCTTCGCAATTTCGAATTGGCGAGTTTGGAAAGAATGAAACAACTGATAGTTCGTCGCAAGCCTGATCTTCTCGCGAATCTGAGCTTCGAGATTTTCGAGTTCCTCAAACCGGGCGCTCGTTTTTGCCTCGTTCTCTTCCACACTATCGCGAGTGCGCTGCCGCAAAGTGTCCAGCGAAAGCTCGCTGTACTTGAGAATACGGTCTGATTCGGTTTCGAAGGCTGCCTTTGACAACACCAATTGCGAAGTAGACGCTTTGTCCCGCGCCGCATCAGCAAGCTGTAACTCCTGTTCTAGCGCGGTAAGACGTGTCGTCAATTTAGTAACAGCTTCGGCGAGCTTGGTATCGATAGTTGTCGAGAACTCAACCTGTTTTTCAGTGATGTTCTTCACCAAATGTTTGCGCTCAAGCTCCCCTTCAGCTACGAGTCCTTTTACAAGGCTTTCATAGCTCGCCGAGCTAGTTGCTACCGCGCTTTCAAACGCTTCCCGGAATGTGGAAAGATCTCGCGACGTGGCAGCAAAAGCAAGCGCAGCACCTTCGATTTCAGGAAGCCGCTCGCCAGCTCGCTTTCCCAGAATATCGATCTCAGCTGCTGTGGCTCGCGCCGCGGCAAGCGCGTTCGCAATACTCTGCTCTGTTTGCTGAACCACCGCTAGATTGCCTGAGACCTTCTCTTCAATGCCCTTTACGAGATCACGTTGCTCTTCTACGCCCTTCAAAGCATCAGTGGCTTTTTGCTTGTCGCTCTCGACTGCAGCGAAAACCTCGCCGAGCTTTCTTTGCAGATCAACAGCCGCGGATTCGGCAGACTCAAAAGTTGAGGCCCTGTTGCTTAAGTCTCTAAGCTGCTTTTCAAGCACCTTGAGTTGGTTGAGTTTTTCCTGCAGGCCAAGCACTTCGCCTGTCATATTTTGGAGATTGGAATACCAGATTGTTGCGGTCAAGTCATCGACCGCTGCCACGAACGGAATGCTCGCATCGACCCCTGAGATCAGTGCCTGAAGTTGCGTGGAAACCCTTCGTGCATCGACGAGCAAAGTAGACTGGATTTTTAAAGGCAATATGGTGATCGCTCTACCCTCAATCGACCTGAGGAGCACGTCACGATTATGACTAAGGTTAATCAGCGTTTCTTCAAACGAGACCGATCCTTTATCGATTGCAAACCCGGACTCCATAGCCTTTCGCTTTGCGGCCTGTTGCGCTTCTTCGGAAAAAGTCTGAGTCATTTCCCAGAGGACTTCAGAATTAGATCGCGACGAATCTACAGAAGCCTGTTGCTCTGCCATGCAGTTCTCCTAGACGCCTTATAGAAATGCTAAGTTTTAGGATTAGGGGATAGTGGGGTATTCGTTACTGCCCCTGTAGATTCCTCAACTGCCATATAGTTAAGTCACCTTAGAGAATCTAGCTGCGAGCTCGGCAGCTAAACCAGACAGGGATTCCAACGTCCGGATGAAGTCCGCTAGCTCATCGTCCGTCCAGTCGTACTTTCCCGCGTCAGAACTTCCCAAAGCTCCCTGCCCTGCGGCGGTAGTATATGGAGTACTCGCGAGCAAAGCGCTGAAGCGCTTTGTAGCAGACAGAAAACCGGAGGATAGAGGCTTCCATTCGGGCCGCATGTCCGCCAAGAGGTCAAAATCATCCGCAGTGTGCACAAAATCTGCTGCGCCCTGCTTAGCTATGAAGCTTTTGTTGAGCATATTGCCAAGCTCGACAACGTTCCACCTCGCGAGCTGGAAACTGTAGAGCACTTGTCCAAGGCCTTGGTAGTTGGGATCCACACCTTCTCCTTCAGCGAAGGTTAGGCGAACACACTCGGCGTGTCAATCCATATAGGGTAGCCGGCCGGCGCCCCATTCACGCGCAGGCTCCACCCGCGCATGAATGGGTTCCAATCCGCCGCGTCGCCGGAGTAGAGGCAAAGCTGCGACAACTGATTTGCTTTCTTTACCCGCGACGACCCGACCAAATCGCATAGGTTCAACCCGAGCAGCAGACAGGTCTCCTCAACAGCTTCAAGGAAGCGTTGAACCGCCTCAGAGCTGGAACGAAGCACCTCGCTATCTCCGAAGTCGAGCAGTTCCCAAGCCGCACCCAGATCACCTTGGGCGGATACCCGTCCAGGACACTGCGTTCCATGAAATCTGAGTCTTTTGACAATGGCAAAGCCCTACCCCTTGGCATAGCTCCAAACGGCACGATCATCTTGTCCACCCAGCCCGACATCGTGCACATGCGCGGGGCCGGAAACAGATCGGCAACCATCCCAGCCAGCCGTGGCGAGAGATTCTCGTCAAGCAATAGCTTCACGCCACCATGGTCTCCAGCCTGCGCTCGCGATCCGCGGCAAAGGAAAGGCAGGCACGCATATCTTCCTCAGTCAGATAAGGAAAATCCTGAAAAACATCTTCGTGCGTCATCCCCGCCGCAAGATACCCCAGAACATCCGCAACCGTCATCCGTAGGCCGCGGATACACGGCTTGCCGCTGCGCTTCCCCGGCTCCATCGTAATCAGGCCTGAATAATGCATACCCGAACAATACACCGGCGGCCCACTCACTCCGGAGCAGCACCGAACGGGTGCCCCGTCCACGCGCAAGCTTCACCGCGCTTGGGTGGGATACCGGTCTGCCGAAATCCGGGGTCCCCGGGCAGCTTGCTGGCCGAGGTGGAAAGGCCGGAGTGAAGCGCAGCGTAACGACTCACTTGCCTTCCGTTACGGGCGCAACGAAGGCCCAATCCGAAGCACAACCACCCCTACCCCGCAAAGAACCGCAACCGCAACCGGAGTGTCGGCTCCCGCATACCTGGGGGCAGCGGCGCATACGTCGTCTCGGTGATCGCAGCCCAGGCCGCCTTGGTGGTCGCCTCATCCGGCGCACGCGTCTCGAGGTGGACGGCATCCAGCGTGCCATTCTGTCCGATAGAGATGCTGATGTCCGTCTCCGCCTTCCCCGCCCCAGCCGGAGGCATCCAGTGCGCGTGCACATCCTCCATCAGGTGCTTCAGGTACGGGTCAAGGTTCACCCCCGGCGCGTCGAGCACCTGCACCTGCATCCCCGGCGTGTGCGCCACAACGCCGCAGGGGGCAGGCAAGCCAACACTCGTAAACAAAACAACAGGCAGGGCAAACGCACGCAGTCTCATGCGCTGCAGCCTATGCCGCTTTCACACCCGCTGCAAGGACATCGCCGCACGGCTATTTGCTAACCCGAGATGGCGCTCGCCCATGCCGTGTCGTTCCTGGACGACGTGAGGGCGATTTCCGTACGGTTCTTGAATTCCGGGTGTTATTGCTAGCGCACTGGAGAATCCTCCTTGCGCCCTCTTCTGAACAGACTCGCCCTCTGCACTGCTGTACTTCTTCCTGCCACAGCTCACGCCGCAAACAATCCTCAGCCCGTCACCACGCTCACCTGCCAGGGAATGAACGGCAATACACTCACGGCACCCGTGTATGCCTTCAGCCTCCAGACCGTCTCTACCGGCGGAACTTTCTTCTTCATGGTCTATCTGGACGGTTCGCAACTCAACGAGATGCTGATACAGGAGTTTTTCGGTCCGGGCTATTCATCGTGCGCACTCGCTGCCCTCGGGGGAACCAGCACGAGCACCAACACCGTCCAGGAAGTCACAGGGCTCGCTGTCGGGGCAGGCACAGGAACCGATGTCTCAGCCAACGGTGCGGAAACCTGGAAAAAGTCCCACATCTACACCAGCGTCATCTTCGAAGCGACTGGGTTGTTAATCGGCAGCGCGCAGATCAAATCGTCCACTGCGAACAGGGCGGTTCCCCTGAGTGCAGCGGATCACCAGAAAGCGCTGGACGCTTTCAAAGCGCAGAGTGCCGCCATCTCCCCGCACTAAACCTGAATCGGGGCACCCCTGCCCGCACCGACATGCAAAGCAATGTGTAAGTTCACGATCTTGCGCCCAATGACACCTGTATGGCGGTTGCCCACTCACTCCAACGTGGCCGGGTGCCCCACTCATGCGCAGGCTTACCACGTATGAGTGGGGCTACGATCTATCAGAAGCTCACCCTAAGCGCAAAAAGGTCTCCTCGCGACAGATTCTCATCTACAATCAGCTTCACGCCACCATGGTCTCCAGCCTGCGCTCGCGATCCGCGGCAAAGGCAAGGCAATCCCGGATATCTTCCTCAGTCAGGTAAGGAAAATCCTTCAGCAGTTCCTCATGCGACATCCCCGCCGCAAGATAGCCCAGAACATCCGCAGGCCGCGTATACACGGCTTGCCGCTGCGCTTCCCCGGCTCCATCGTAATCAGGCGCGAATAAGGCATACCCGAACAATACACCGGCGGCCCACTCACTCCGGAGCAGCACCGAACGGGTGCCCCGTCCACGCGCAAGCTTCACCGCGCTTGGGTGGGATACCGGTCTGCCGAAATCCGGGGTCCCCGGGCAGCTTGCTGGCCGAGGTGGAAAGGCCGGAGTGAAGCGCAGCGTAACGACTCACTTGCCTTCCGTTACGGGCGCAACGAAGGCCCAATCCGAAGCACAACCACCCCTACCCCGCAAAGAACCGCAACCGCAACCGGAGTGTCGGCTCCCGCATACCTGGGGGCAGCGGCGCATACGTCGTCTCGGTGATCGCAGCCCAGGCCGCCTTGGTGGTCGCCTCATCCGGCGCACGCGTCTCGAGGTGGACGGCATCCAGCGTGCCATTCTGTCCGATAGAGATGCTGATGTCCGTCTCCGCCTTCCCCGCCCCAGCCGGAGGCATCCAGTGCGCGTGCACATCCTCCATCAGGTGCTTCAGGTACGGGTCAAGGTTCACCCCCGGCGCGTCGAGCACCTGCACCTGCATCCCCGGCGTGTGCGCCACATTGGGCGCGTCGTCCTGCGCCTGAAGGCCCCGAACCGCAGGCAAACCGGCACTCGCAACCAAAAGGAGGGGCAGGGCAAACGCACGCAGTCTCATGCCCTGCAGCCTATCGCGCTCTCGCATACCGCTGCAAGGACAGAAACGACCTGACTCAGCTCAGAACTACAAATTCGAACCAGCCACCTGCGCCACCAAACCCTCCACCCCCGCCAGCACCGGCACGAGCTCCCCCGGCACCCCATGCCGAGCTGCCAGCCACGCCGCCGAGTTGTACTCGACCACGGCCAACCGCTCTGCATCAGCCTCTTCCCGCACCAGAATCTTCAGCGGCAAATCCAGCGCGCTCGTTGGCGCAGCCAGCATCACCGGAGTCCCCGCCTTGGGACTCCCAAACACCAGCAACTTCGTCTCCGGCATCGCCAAACCCACCTTGGCCGCCTCGCCGCTATGGTCGATCACGGCAAACAACGTAATCCCCTTAGCCGCCAATACCCCACGCAGCCGCTCAACCGTCTCCCCCACTGGAAACCGGCTCCGCACCGACACGATCCCTGTCTCTGCCCCACCGCCCATGAGTTTCCTCCTCGCCCTTCCAGAATCTCTACACGGAACACAGCGAAACATCCACGGGTATCGATGAGAAACCGGGCCCGGCTGCACGCATTGCAAATCCCCTGACCGTCCCACGTTTGTGGGGTAGCCATCTTGCGTGGAATTAGCCCCGGTTTCCCTACACTGGAAACACAACGAACCACATCCACCCGAGCCCGGCCTACAGCCGGGCTTTTCTTTTTGGAGGCCCCATGCCCAACGTATCCCCAGAAATCGCCATCCGCCGCTACCAATGCCGCCACATCTTCACCGACGGCCACCGCTGCGGCTCCCCTTGCCTCCGCGGCGGGAACGGCCCGGAAGACTTCTGCTACTACCACCACTCCACCCGCCGCCCTCGCGCACGTGCGCCCCACGACCCCTACAACGAGCCACCCAACCAGACCAGCGTCGCCCTGCCCTTCCCCGAAGACGACTCCTCCATCCAGCACGCCATCGGGGAGATCATGAACGGTCTCGTCGGCAACGCGCTCGATCCGCGCCGCGCCGGTCTCCTGCTCTACGCGCTTCAGATCGCCAGCGGCAATCTCGCCTCCGCACCCCGCCACAGCAGCCACGATTTCGTCCACGACATTACCTTCGACCCAACCGAAGGCCCCCTCGCCCCGGTAAATGAGGTCCCCGCCGACGTAAGGTACCGCGAGCTCCTCGATGCCATCGAACAGGACGAAGCAGCCGAAGACGAGAAGGACGACGAGGACTGAGCTCAGCGCAAAACCGAACGGGCCGAGAGCGCAATGCCCCGACCCGCCCGGAAGTACGCCACTAAGTCTTCATTGGAACGTACTTTACCGCGAAAGTACCCCCGGGGGGGGGACCCACCCTTACGGCAGCAGGCTCGGATTCGCATGCCGCGCCAGACTCAGCGCCTGCTGCGGAAACCACGCCCCTGCCGCTGGATCATCCAACCCCCACAATGGATCAAACACCGCCTGCCCCGCCGCACTCGTCGGCCACCCTGGCTTGGTGTATGCCGCGTAGTCCCAGGCCCGTGCCCCACCCGCCGCATCGCACGTCCCATCCGACTGCCCCGGCGTCTTCACCCACAGGTACGCATCCAGCAGCGCCACCCCCGTGTTCGCCGTCGGCCGCAAGCCCAGCCCACGCCCCGGCGGGTTGCACCACGACCCACCCGCAATCGTATTCACCACCGAGTTCGGCTGGTTATAAGGCGCCCCCGCATACACACTCGCATCCAGCGGTCCCTGCCCATTCCGGCTCGTGTCGATGATGAAGTGCAGCGTCGGCACCGCCGTCCCGAGGTTCGCCGCATACCACTCGTCCGTGTACACCCACGTCGTGATGTCACCCGGATTCACAGGCCCCTGCGACGAGTAGTACTGGCTCGCACACCAGTCATAATGACCCAGCCGCCATCCACCCTCGGTCGCGTTGTTGGCAAACGCCACACACTCTGACACCCATGTATCGAACTTGCTCTCGTACGCCGTCTCCCGGAAGTTGGACACATTCGAGAAGTACCCCTGCGCCCGCTGCACGCCCGCCGTGACCAGCCGGCCGGCAATCGTCCCAACCGCCTGCCAGCTGCTGTTGCCCGCATCCAGATACACGCTGGTCTTCGCGCCCGCTTCCAGCGCCGTCACCGCATAGTTGACCTGCGTGTACCGGTCCGCCGTCGCCTGAGCCACATTCAC
>CAXTGN010000252.1:6081-7380 GCA_964243455.1 uncultured Acidobacteriaceae bacterium | reverse complement strand
CATTTAGAGAGCCCTCCATTCGCAATGTGCAAACTCAACAGGTAGTCACGTGGGCGGAATTTTGCGACTGGCAGATCTTCATGCGTGACCTTCAACTGCAAAGGGAACCGACAGTAGAGATGGATTTCATAGGTGCTGGCGCTTTGGCTCGAGCAGTCCAAGATCTCTCAATCCTGCGTTTAGCGCCGCCGTACAGGTGGACTGACGGGCCATTTCTGGAAGCATTCGCAAACACTGCATTAGAGATCATCGGAGCCACCATAGCCGCTGACCTCCTTAACCGTGCGGAAGCGCGTAAGTGCGATCGCGAAGCTTGTCAGAGGTTGTTCATCAAGGAGTCGAGACACGATGACCGTCAGAATAATTACTGTTCTCCCCGATGCCGAAAGCTCAGCTTTCAAGGGAAAAATCGGCCTACTAAGCGCAAACCAAAGGAGACCGCTCGTGTCAAAGCGTAGGGGTGCAGGTGAAGGATCAATCTTCCAGCGCGCAGACGGTCGCTGGGCCGCCCAGATTACCGTGGGACGGACGGAGAGCGGCCGTGTGAAATACAAAACGCTGTACGGCAAGACCCGCGGCGCAGTGAGCGAAGCGCTAAAGAAGGCCTTGCGCGACCAGCAGACGGGCCTCGACATCGCTCCGCAGCGCCAAACCGTGGGAGCTTTCATGACTTCGTGGCTGAACACGGTGGTTGCCATTAAGAATCGGCCGCGCACCGCGGCGAGCTACGGCTGGCTGGTTAAGACACACATCACCCCAGGCCTCGGCAAGCTCACTCTTGAGAAATTGTCACCTCAGAATGTGCGCGAGTTCCTTGCAGAGCGCTATGCGACGGGACTTTCGGCCGGCACTATCAAACACATGCGTGCGGCCCTCCGGAGCGCCCTATCGCATGCGGAGCGGGAAGGATGGGTGCATCGCAACGTGGCTAAGTTGGTGCCCGTGCCGAAAGGTGAACGGTTCCAGGCGAAGGTGTTTACCGTAGATCAGGCGCGGGAGTTCCTAAAGGTGGCAGTTGTGTCGAAGTTTGGGCCTCTCTTTGTCGTGGCACTGTCGACCGGTTTGCGTAAGGGCGAGTTGCTGGGACTTCGCTGGGCGGACATCGACTTTGAAGAGAACACCCTGCGAGTTCGCCATGCCATCGAGCGACGGAAGGGCGCAGGCCTGGTTCTAAGCCAGCCGAAGAGCGACCGGTCGCAACGTGCCCTGGAATTGCCGGCCATCACAGCAAACGCGCTTCGGGAACAGCAGGAGCGTCAGTCTGCCGCTCGGCAGTGGGCAGGATCCAAGTGGAAGGAA
>CAXTGN010000252.1:5151-6071 GCA_964243455.1 uncultured Acidobacteriaceae bacterium | reverse complement strand
CCGGAAAAGGCACTGCCCTAGTACCGGAAAGCGTAAACGTTGAGCTTGCGGCAATTCTGAAGGCTGCCAAGCTGCCGCAACTGCGGGTACACGATTTGCGGCACAGCGCCGCAGTACTGCTGTTGTCTCAGGGCGTACACATCAAGCTCATCTCGGAAACTCTTGGGCACAGCAGCATCTCGTTGACCGGAAACACCTACTTGCAGATGCTCCCAGCGATGCGAAACGAGGTCGCCAACCGCATGGACGACGTGTTCACTGTCAAGGAAACTGTCAACTCCGGCGGGGAGCGAGTTCAATGATCGCTAAGTTATTGCTTTTGATAGTGGGCCCACCAGGACTTGAACCTGGAACCAACGGATTATGAGTCCGCTGCTCTAACCAATTGAGCTATAGGCCCGCGCCGGCCTCGCGAACGGGGCCTGCGGCACTTAGGTGTGCCTGGGCCCCTTGTGGCTACAACGCCCGGAATACTTGGCGTTCTCAGGCCCGTCTGGCGTGATCCCAGTATCACATGGCCCCGGGGGTGGAGACCGTGAACGGCACCAGCATCATTTCGCGTTGGAGCCCGGTGTGGTGCCGGTCTCGCCGGGGGAGGAGGGGTCCAGCTGCTTCTGGGCGTTGTCGGGTGTGCTGGATTCCACATGGGTCTCACCGGGGCCTGCGGTGGAGTCGTTGTTTCCACGGTAGCCGGAGGGATCCGCCTTCGCATCGCCGTGCGCGCCCGTGAGCGGGCTGGAAGCGTCGTTGGTCTGTGTGGGCTGGTGCTTGTTGGCTTCGTTGGTTTGATCTTGGGTCTGGATATCTGCCACGGGGGAGGTCCTTTTCTGCCGACCTGCCTTGAGATGCGGGTCGCTCGGGGACCGTTCCTCCAATCAGGGCAGAGGCGGCCGGCTCTCGGCACCATGTGGCCTGAGGAC
>CAXTGN010000252.1:0-5141 GCA_964243455.1 uncultured Acidobacteriaceae bacterium | reverse complement strand
TGCGCTTTTTTCGTTGACGATGTCGTTGTGCCGGTTTACGCTCACGTCATTCCAGGTTCAAGCTATAGCACTTTCTGGGCATTCGCCCCGATGCAGCGTTGTTCCTGGACGCACCCTTCCGCGAGGCGTTCTCCATGCGTGTGTTTTCTCGTTTGTTTGCTTGTCTCCTTCTTTGTGCCCTTGTTTGCACTGCCAGGGCCACCAAGATCAATATCCTCGACCCGGCGCCACCGGCAAATCCAATCACCCCGATCACATCGACTCCGTTTGACGTGACCTTTAGCCAGGCGTTCTGCGGCGTTCTGCTGCCCAATGCAACTCAATCTGAGATGGGTTGCTACGGCTTTTTGAACCGGACGTCTTCGAACTGGGTCGGTCTGGAACTCACCCTGGCGAGCAGTGATCCCTCGATGTTCAGCTTCACGTGCAATGACACGCCGCCGGCCGCTCCTGTATTCGGTTCCACAACCTCGTGCGGTTACAACCGGCAGAAGCAGGAATACGATTTGATCTTTACGTCAGGCTTGATTCCGAACAACACGCAGCAGTATTTCGTGATTACGGAAGACGACCTGCCCGCGGATGTTCTTGAGTTCACGGCTACTCCTATTTTCGCCAGCACCCCGGAGCCACCTGCCTTCCTGTTGCTGGGCACCGGGCTGCTCTGTGCGGGTGCCCTTGCGTATTCGCGGCGGCGCGCCGACGCGTAGGGCGGAGTAACGATGCATTGGGCTCATGTTGTTCTTGTCGTCTCTCTGCTTTGGAGCGGGGGGTCTGCCGTCTCCGGGGAACCACCGGCGGTGGCGGCCCCTGCTTCTGTTGGTAGTTCGGTTGATGTGAAATTGGGGGAGTCCGCAGCGAATCTGTATGGGCCCTGGCGCTTCCAGATAGGCGACAGCGCCGCCTGGGCGCAGCCGAACTTCGACGACGGCAGCTGGGAGACGGTGGACCTGCACTCCCCAGACGGTGCAGATCCAGACCTGGGCACCAGCGGCTTTGTGCCGGGCTGGACGGCCCGGGGACACCCCAATCATGCAGGCTATGCGTGGTACCGGTTGCGGATCAACGTGCAGGGAGCGCGGACAGCGCTGTCTCTGAAAATGCCGGATTTCTTCGACGACGCCTACCAAGTATTCGTCAATGGGCAGATGATCGGCCAGTTTGGCCACTTCACCCCAGGCGGCGTGAAGGCATACAGCGCCCTGCCACGGGGCTTCAAATTTCCCCCCAACATGCGCAGCGGGCCCATGGTAATTGCGATCCGGGTCTGGATGGATACCGCCTCGCGGTTCTACACGGCGGATGCGGGAGGGCTGCACGGGCCACCTGTGCTGGGGCTGGCTCCGACCGTGGCCACCCAGGTTCGGCTGGACTGGGACGATCAGGCACACAGTGTCGGCAGCGGCTTTCTGGAAGTGATGATCCTGTTGCTGGCGCTGCTTGTGGCTGTAACGCACTTCTGGCTGGAGCCAGAGGACAAGACCTATCTTTGGCTGGGACTGGTGGTGTTCGCCACGTTGCTGAGCAACCTGATGATCCTGCTGATCAACTTCACCACGCTGATCCCCCAGACCACGGCCATTCTGCTAAAGGATGTTGTATTGACTCCCACGCGCATCGCGTTGTGGGTGCTGTTCTGGGCTTCGTGGTTTGTGCTGGGCACACCCAAGCGGCTGTGGCGTCTTACCGTTGAGCTTGCGGTCATGCTCGCGCTGGGCACGGCCCTGTTGCGGCCGCCGTTGCACGGACAGATCGGCAGCTTGCAAGTCGGGCGCGTGGTCACTCCCGCTTTGCTGTGGATCAAGCTTGCGCTTGCGGCGGTTCTGGTCGCGGTCACCGTGAGGGGCATCCGCAAGAATCGCGCCGAGGGTTGGCTCGCGCTGCCTGCCGTGCTTCTGGCTGCAGCGGCGAACTACCAGTCCGAGCTGCGCCTCCTGCACATCCCGATCACGTTTTCCGTGCTGCGCTTCGATGTTTCCCTGGGCGAGATGTCAACGATGATCTCGCTGCTGATCGTGACCGCGATGGCCTCCAGGCGCTTCCTGCTGGCCGAGCGGCGCAAGGTCCAATGGGAGCTGGAAGTCCAGCAGGCGCGCGAACTGCAACAGGTCATCATTCCCCACGAGTTGCCACAGGTAGCCGGACTGCAGATCGAGAGCGACTACCGGCCTTCGCGTGAGGTGGGCGGCGACTTTTTCCAGATCATCCCGAATCGGAAGGATGGCAGCGTTCTGGTGGCTGTGGGCGACGTCACGGGCAAAGGCCTGCGCGCAGGAATGCTTGTCGCCTTGATCGTCGGTGCGTTCGACGCCGCGGCACGCGAGGATCCAACGCCCGAGCACTTGCTGGCGACCTTGAACGACCGCCTATGCGAACGAGCCTTCGCCACCGCGACCTGCCTGGTGATGCGGATCACGGCGGATGGGTACACCTCGATCGCAAACGCCGGCCATCTGCCCCCGTATCTGAACGGACACGAGCTGGCGATGGAGGGCGCGCTGCCGCTCGGCACAATGGCGGGTCTGGATTACACCATGACGCATGTGCAGCTGCAGCAGGGGGACAGTCTGGTGCTGCTGACTGACGGCGTGGTGGAAGCAACCGATGAACACGGTCACCTTCTGGGCTTTGACCGTGTCGGAGCCATGATCGCGGGCAACGCCAGCGTGCGCGAGGTGGCCGATGCGGCCGCGGCCTTTGGGCAGGAGGACGACATCCTGGTGCTGGGCGTTCGGCGCACAGCCGCCGGCAGGATCACGACCGCGGCGGCCTGATCGGTGATCAATACTCAATAATGTGCGGCGACGGGTAGGTGAACGTGCCGTCGGCGCGATTGACATAGATAAACGCTCTCTTGGCAGAGTTGCCGTTCAGGGTAGCTGCAACGATGATGCCAGTCCCGAAGCGGCCACTGCCGTCCGTCCTGGAAACGTCAACGTGGTGCGAAACCACGCGACCCCCCGCAGGGCTGTAGTCCGGCTGGGTCCAGTCCTCGGTGAAGCGGTTGAGCGGATAGACCGTATATTTGTCGGCATGCTGCTGCCACGCGGCATCGTTCTGGTAAATGCCATAGGCCTTGGGGTAGTCCTTGTTCTCCAGCGCTGTGTAAAAGTCATTCACCCGGTGCTCTGTGGGGAGATTGGAGAAAAGCCAACCGTGGCCCAGGATGTACCCCATCACGGTGAGAACGAACAGCACGAAAACCAGGCCTGCAAGAGCAATCAGGAGGTTGCGGATGAGATTGGCCCGGCGAGGGTCATAGGCAGGGGCGTCGATCAGGGTCATCGGTGTGGTTCGACCTCATGTGAAGCAGTGTCTTCGTCCTTATTAGACACCGGAGCGCAAGGTGCAGTTCCCTCGAGTCTTCTAAGGGAGCTCCGCAAGTGGGAACGCACTCCGGATGTGCTCGAACTCGGGGCCGGCCGGAAGGTCGTAGACGCTGACGATGTCAAAGCGTAAAGGGATGCCATCGCGCCAGGGTTCGGGAAGCCGGCGCCGGTAGGCCACAGCCATGCGGCGGAGCATACGCATTTTACCCTCATCGACGGCGGACTCAGCGGGCGCGAGATCACGCGCGGTGCGGGTTTTTACCTCGAACATGACAAGGGTGTCGCCATCCCACGCGACCAGGTCGAGGTCGCCGCGGAGCCTGACGGAATGCCATCGACGCGCAACGATCGTGTAGCCAAGTCCGCGGAGGTGAAGGTACGCGAGGTCTTCGCCGCGCTCGCCGGTCAAGAGATGCGCAGGCTTACTTTCGCCGCCTTGCTTCCGAGCGCGCCGGGCCGCCTCGCGATCGGCTCGTGCGCGCAAGCCGAGGTACATGCGCGCGCCAAGCGGAAGCGGGTGCGTGGGGATGGGAGACATCAGGGACATCAGCCTTGGGGTGAGCGTATCCCGCCCAGCGCCCAACTGGGTAGAGAACGGAAGTGGCAGAACAGGACGCCCACTGTGCAAAAACGTTGGACGGCAACGCGAGCGCAGGATGGGCCAGGGGACACCAGAAATGACCCGGGATCTGGGAGATGAAAGGCTAAGACCCCGCACGGTCACGGGGTCTTCTCTTGTAACCCACACCCAGGATGTGTTGCAGACGCTGCTGTTTGGCCTCCGTCCGCAACACACTTGGCCTTATGCAAAGCGACGCTTCATGACGCCGGCAACACCCATCAGGCCTGTGCCAAGCAGGGCAATGCTGGAGGGCTCTGGCGTCACGGCGGCGGTGCTCACCAGCTGGAAGCCAGTGATACCGGCGGAGGACGAGGTGAGCGAGAAGATGCCGTCGGTTGTGGCGTAGCCCGTCTCGGCGAAGGAACCAAGTCCGGAGAGTGAGAGGGTCGGCCCATTGGAGTCGGACCCGATGGTGTCGGTGAGCATGTCTGTAATGGTGAAGGACAGCGTTTGGCCCAGGAGGTTGCTTACCGAAAACACCTTCGTTCCGTCTGCGTTGGCGAACGTGAAGCTGGTGAGATTTGCGGTAAGGTCGACGGTCGCGAAACCAATCGAGAAGGGCGCGAAAGAACTCATCGTGCCAGACGCCTGGTAGACCGTTCCCGTGGTCGGGTTGAAGGAGATCTGTGTGCTGTCGAAGGTGTCGTTGCCAGAGATGGAGACGGATCCCGTGATCGGTGTGGCCGAAGCTACAGTAGCAACAGCGAGAAGGGACAGGGTAGACAAGAGTGAAGAGAAACGCATTGAGAAGATCTCCAAGGAAGCCAATACGAGGAGCCTACAACCTTCGTGGGCGTTCGTCTTCTACAACTTAGTCACGCTGTTGCTGGTGACTGGTGGTAGAAATTTCAGGGCTTTTGCGGCAACTATGGATGTCGCCGGGGCATCAATCACGGTCCATTGAGACGTCCTGTGCCGTTCCGATACAGAACGATCCCGCTGCCTTAAACCGCCGGCCGCTGCGTGGCACACCTCCTGCATGTCACACCACAAAGTGCGCCAAGTCCCCGTCATTTGCAGCCGAAAAGCGGCCCCCAACCGCAGGTCGCCGGGCGCTTGCCGACCGGCCTTTCCGCACCGGGGTGGCGCGGTATACTTGATTGTGCACACCAAGCACAACCCATCCAACCACTCAAAAGAGGTCGCAAGCGTGTCGGCAAAGTACATCTTTGTGACGGGCGGCGTCGTGT
>CAXTGN010000251.1:230-7384 GCA_964243455.1 uncultured Acidobacteriaceae bacterium | reverse complement strand
CCATGCGGCAGTACCAGGCCGCCAAACTGGCGCACCCTGTCGCCCATGCGAAAGAAGAGCAGGGCGTCAGGGTGCGCCAGTTTGGCGGCCTGGTACTGCCGCATGGCGGGCGTGACGTTGCCCTCGGGGCCCGGATTGTTTGCTGGTGGCATGCCGTTTCCGAAGGCTCAGGATACCGTGTTCGCGGGTGGGGCTTTCGGGTGTGGGGGACTGGTGCCTCGGGCCGGACGTCTTGGTCGATGGAAGGACAGCAGATGCCTGCACTGCGCTGCGCGGAATGACAAGTGGGGAGTGCGCTGCGGGATGACAAGTGGGAGCTGAAGCATTTTTGGCCGTTCCGGAGCGTCTTGGTCGATGGAAGGACAGCAGATTCCTCCGCTGCGCTGCGGAGTGACAAGCAGGTAGTGCGCTGCGGAGTGACAAGTGGGTGAGGGAGGCGAAGTACGGAGGTCCTTCGCGTTGCTCAGGATGACAGTGTCCGGGGCAAGCCGGGAGCGAATGGGTGATTTGCTTTCAGCAAATGCTGTGCTAGGGTCTGGCTGAGGGAATTGAGTCCCCCCTTGATGGCTGCTTTACCGTACCGCGCGCCCCGGCTTGACCTGAGTTTTCCGCTGGAGTTCCGTTGTGGCGGGGCGACCTTTATGGTCGGCCATTGCCTGAACCTCAGCGAGTCTGGCCTGCTGGGGGTGTTCGATGACGAACTGGAACTGTGGACCAAGGGGGAGCTGGTGTTGCGGTTCGGGACCCGTGCGTGTGCCGTGCCGGCCCGGGTGGCACGGACCGAGGACAGGGAAGCCGGACTGGCGTTTTCGTTTCGGAATGAGGGGGGAGCGCGAGGCCATCCGCGCCATCCTGATGGAAGCGGACGAGAAGACGAATCTGGTCGGCCGGCCACCGTTTTAGCGTTGTGCGCCCGCAAGTTCCGGCGAGTAGACTGTGACCCATGATTGAAGTTCCCATGAACGAGGCACAGTTTGCGACCGCGACCCGCCGCCTTGCCGCGAATGGTATCGAGCTGACGGGTCCTTCCGGCCAGCTATCCAAGGATGGCATTACGGCGCGGTATGAGCACGCGAACGATTTGCTTCGGATCACGATCCTGGACAAGCCGTTTCTGTTGCCCGAGAGTTTGATTGAAGGTCGTCTCAAAGCCTATTTGGAGCAAAGCCTGGCTGCGGGATAGCGTCGTACAGCTTTGCCCGGACATCTATACTGGGGATTGCGTCGATGGGCGCTTTTCGGCATGTCTCTGCTTTGGCTCCGAGTTGCGGTTTTGCTGTACGCCATCGCCGCACTCGCGGTGCTGCCGGCGGCGCTGTATAACCGCCCGCGCTGGCGCTACCTGGCCATGCCTGCCGCGCTGGGTGGGGTGTTCTTCCATTTTGTTGCGCTGATTGAGACGCTGGTGGCGGCGCACCATGCCCTGCCCGTCGATACGCATGAAACGCTGTCGCTGCTGGGACTGCTGCTGGCCGCGGCGTTTCTGGGGCTGGCGGTCCGGTACAAGACGGTGGCGTTTGGCATCTTTCTGCTGCCGGTGGCGGTGCTGGTCTCGATTGCCCCGGCGTTCCGGCCGGGTGCGCAGATGATTTCGTACCCGTATCTGGGATCGGGCTGGTGGCTGTTTCTGCATGTGGGATTGCTGCTGACGGCGTATGCGGCCCTGCTGGTTTCGCTGCTGGCCAGCGTGCTGTACCTGATCCAAGAGCGTGGCTTGAAGCAGAAGCGGCTTCCAACGCGCAAGGCATGGCTGCCGCCGCTGGAGACGACCGACTCCATTGCGTTGAAGGCGCTGCTTCTGGGGCTGCCGTGCATGACGGCTGGCCTTCTGATTGGGTCGGTTGTGGCGCTGCAGACGGTGGGGCCGGCGTTCTTTGCCGATCCCAAGGTGCTGCTGTCGTTTCTGCTCTGGGTGGCCTACGTGGTGATGATCTTTATCCGGAAACATTCGGGGCTGCGCGGGCGCCGCGCGGTGTATCTGTCCAGCTTCGCGCTGTTCTGTGTGCTGGCCGTGTGGGCGGCGAATTTATTGTCTGCGGTGCACAGGTTCAAGGCGCCATGAGCAAGCTCCTTACCGCAGAGGGTGGCGCGATTGCGCTGATCGGCGTGAATCACACGACGGCGCCGCTGGCCGTGCGTGAACGGCTGGCGATTCCGGGCGATCGCCTGGCGGAGGCGACGCGGAGGCTGGTCCATGAGCCCGGGATCCATGAGGGACTGATTCTTTCCACCTGCAACCGGGTCGAGTTGCTGACCGTGCACGAGCCTTCGGCGACGCCGGCTGTGTTTTTGCAGAACTACCTGCATCTGCGGTCGTCAGAGGTGGAGCCGCACCTGTACCAGTTCCGGGAGTCGGAGGCCGTGCGGCACCTGTTCCGGGTGGCGAGCTCGCTGGATTCGATGGTGGTCGGGGAGCCGCAGATCCTGGGCCAGGTGAAGCAATCGTTTGCGGTGGCGCGGGAGGTGGGCGCGGTCAAGGCGACGCTGGACCCGCTGTTGCAGCGGGCTTTTTCCGTGGCCAAGCGCGTGCGGACCGAGACGCACATCGGGGCGACGACGGTTTCTGTTGCGTCCATTGCCGCGGACCTTGCCCAGAAGATCTTCGGCACACTGGAGAACAAGACGGTGCTGCTGGTGGGTGCGGGCAAGATGAGCGATCTGGCGGCGCGGCACCTGATTGAGCAAGGAGCGACGACGTTGCTGGTGAGCAATCGCACGGAGCTGCGGGCGCAGCGCATCGCCGACGCGTTACGCACCCCGGCGATCACTACGGGGGTGATTCCGTTTGAGCAGTTGCAGGAGCAGGCGCACCGGGCGGACATCATCATTACGTCCACGGGGGCAGCGGCCTCGGGCGCGGCCTCGCACGTGTTCACACCGCCGCAGGCGCGAGCGTTGCTGGGCCGGCGTCGCAACCGGCCGGTGTTCTTTATCGATATTGCCGTGCCGCGTGATGTGGCGCCGGCGGTGAACGAGATTGAAGGATGTTTTGTCTACGACATCGACGACCTGCAGCAGGTGGCGCAGGGCAACCGGGCGGGGCGGTCACGAGAGGCGGAGGCTGCCGAGGAGATCGTGATGTCGGAGGTCGCGCGCTACAGCGAGCGGATCGCGCAGACGCCTACGGTGGAGGCGATCAAGCAGCTGCTCGCCGAGGCGGAGGCGACGCGCCGGGCGGAGCTGGCGCGATCGCTTGCACGCTTGAGCGGCGCGCCCCTCACGCCCGAGCAGCAAGGGGCGATCGATGCGTTGACGCGTTCGCTTACGGCGAAGCTTCTGCATCCGCAGATTGCCTCGTTGCGCAACCGACGCAGCCCCGGTGCAGACGAGAGCTAGCGTTCCGCTGCGTCGTTTCGAAGTCCGCCATCGCCCCTGTGGATGCATGCTTTTACACACGCACAAAAAAGAGTGCATGGGTAGACAGCGCCGTGCGATGATCTTTCATCCGAAGCCAGTGCAGGCTCGAAAACTTCAGGAGATAAGGTCAGACGATGGCATCGAACACGACGCAAGATCACGATTTTATTCGCGAGTGGGCAGACAAGCGCGGTGGCAAGCCATCCGAGGTGGCCAGCACCGAGCAGGACGGGAAACCCGGTATTCTGCGCCTGGAATTTCCCGATGCTCCGAACGCAAACGACGATGCTCTGAAGGAGATCGGCTGGGACGAGTTCTTCGAGAAGTTCGATGCGAGCGGTCTCGAGTTCCTGTACCAGGAGGAGACGGCCGGGGGGGAGCAGTCGAATTTCAACAAGCTGGTGTACCCGGAGCCGGATTCCCCATCCGGGAAGCGGTTGCTGCGCAAGTCGGCTGGTAAGAAGTCAGCGGGCAAGAAGGGCGCGAGCAGGAAAGGGGCAGTGAAGGTGGCCCCGAAGAAGGCGGCGACGAAGAAGACCGCCGCAAAGAAGGGGGCAGCCAAGGTTGCCACAAAGAAGTCTCCGGGGAAAAAGGTTGCCGCCAAGAAGATTGTCGCCAAGAAGAGCCCCGGGAAGAAGGTCGCCGCCAAGAAGACCCCTTCCAAGAAGATTGCGGGCAAGAAGGTTGCCGCGAAGAAGACTTCAGCCAAGAAGACCGCTGCGAAGAAAACAGCCGTGAAGAAGGCGGCGGGGAAGAAGTCGACCAGGTAGACCTGCCCTCAGGACTCAGTACAAGGACGCCCTACCCCCGTGATGGGGATAGGGCGTTTGTTTTGCGACCGCTCCCTCGCCCGCGGCGCAGTGGGCGGCGCAGCGTATTCTAGTCAGCGATGAGTACACAACCCATTCGCATCGGCACGAGGGGATCCCAACTTGCCCTGTGGCAGGCCAACCATGTAGCGGAGGAGCTGCGCCGCCGCGGTTCCACGGTGGAGGTGGAGGTGATCCGCACCACAGGGGATCGCATGCAGGACCCGGCCTTCGTGGCGCCGGCTACGTTTGAGGATGGCACGCCGCTGGACGCCAAGGGTGTCTTCATCAAGGAGATCGAAGACGCGTTGCTGGATGGCCGCATCGATGTCGCGGTGCACTCGCTGAAGGACCTGCCGACTACGCTGGACCCGCGCTTCGCCCTAGCGGCTGTGCCGGCACGGGCCGATGCACGGGACGCATTTGTGTGCGAGAGCTACTGGGGATTGCACATGCTGCCGATGCACTTCCGTGTGGCGACCACGAGCCCGCGGCGGCAGGCGATGCTGCTGGCGCTGCGGCCCGATCTCGAGTTTGTGCCCATGCGCGGGAATATCGATACGCGGCTGCGCAAATGGGCGGCCGGGGAGGCGGATGCGCTGGTGCTGGCGGCGGCCGGTCTGGAACGGCTTGGACGAACGGAGCATGTGCACCAGCGGTTTTCTGTGGATGAGATCTGCCCGGCGCCAGGACAGGGCGCGCTTGGGTTGGAGATGCTGAGTCGCGGGACGGCTCCGGGCCTTGCCGTTGGTGCCGTGATGCGTCACCGTTCCGCGGTGGATGCGGTTCGCGCGCTGAATGACGCGGACGCGGCCTTTGCCACGACAGCAGAACGCGGTGTTCTGGCGGCGCTTGGGGGTGGGTGCAACCTGCCGCTCGGGGCGTACTGCCATGCGGTGGACGACACGTGGCACCTGCATGCGATGGTGGCGGCGCCGGATGGGGAGGCTGTGGCGCAGGTCTTCCATAAAGCACCGCGCGGCATTCCGCCTGAGGAGTTCAGCGCGGCCGTCGCTGAATCCCTGCGCAGGCGGGGAGCGGCCGAACTCCTGGAGGGAATCTTTCTGGGGGTCTAGGTACCGGGGTCGCTAAACCTCCGTGATTACCGATACAGCCCGAACCTCACCACCCGCCATCTCTATCAGGCAGTCACGGAGAGAGAGCCTTGAGCAAGGCGAGAGCGCAACATGCAGGCGGTATGTTCGACCACCCGGGACGTTTGCTCTCGGTTGCGGCGGTTGCGGTGCTGCTGCTGTGGGCAGGTTTCACGGCTGGGTTCAAGGTGCACGAGATGCTTGTCGGCGCCGTTGCAACGGCAGCAACGGTAGCATTCCTGGCTAATGTGTTACGTACAGAGACCTTCGCCTTTGATTTACGGCTTCGCGACGTTCTGCAGGTCTGGCAGTTGCCCGCCGCCATCGCGAGAGACAGTTGGATCCTGATCGTGGTCCTGTTCAAGGACCTGCTGGGATGGGAACGCGCCGGTTCGTTCTACCTGACATGCGGTTTCAAGACAAGCCGCAGAGATCCTCTGCTTGTTGGGCGGAGCGCGCTTGCCGTGATGTACACGACAATGTCTCCGAACATGATGGTGATTGGCATCGATCCAGAGCAGAGTCTGATGCTCTTTCATCAGCTGAAGCGGGACGCTGTGCCGGAGTACAGCCAGGCACTCGGCGCCTATGCGGGAAAGTCAACCGCAGAACGCCATACACAGCCGTCGGAAGGGGTTTCACGGTGAGCCTCTGGCTCCTTGCAGGGGGTGGGATCTGCCTCTCGCTGATCCCGTGTGTCGCGATGTGCACGACAGGGAAAGCGGAGCGACGTCTGGTCGCGTTCGAGATGACGGGGATCATCATCGTTCTTGCTCTGGTGGTGTTTACCATAGCGTTTGATCGGATCCCTTTCATTGACATCGCATTGACAGCGGCCATCATGAGCTTTGGTGGCGGGATCGTTTTTGCACGGTTCCTGGAGAAGCACCTGTGAACCTGCGCGTCGGTATCGAAGCGGTCCTGCTGAGCCTGGTGGTGCTCTCATGCTGGCTTGGATGTCTCGGCATGTGGCGCATGCGGGAGCCGATGCAGGCTCTGCATTATTTATCCCTGCCTACATGTCTGGGCTCCGTTCTGCTTACGGGCGCCGTTTTTCTGCGCACTGGCAACAGCCAGGCGTCGTGGAAGGCCGTCCTGATCTGCCTGGTGATGCTGGCCATCAACTCCGTGGTGACGCATGCCACGGCGCGCGCCTTTCGGACACGCGAGCTCGGACATTGGCAGCCGCGACCTGAGGATGGCGTTGAACGCGTGGGAGAAAAGGAAGGAGCCGGCGCATGATGATGGGTCTGGGTGCCGGCTTGCTGCTGCTGCTCGCGTTTGCGGGGGGGCGCGTGGTGACCACACGCGACACAACCGAGCAGGTCATCACGCTGGGCTTTTATGGGCTGCTGACGGCGCTTGTGTTCTTTTTCTTCCAGGCGCCGGATGTGGCGCTGTCGCAGATCACCGTGGGTGCTGTGGCGCTGCCGCTGATGATCATGCTGGCGATCTCGCGCATGCGTGCACGGGACGAGCTGAAGAAGAAGGGGCAGGAGCATGACTGAGCGCACGCGCAAACGCATCTTCGCGGTGACGGGCACGGTGTTCTTCGGCCTGTTCAGCTATGCCTCGTTGAATATGCCGGCGTGGGGTGAGTACCGCGGGCCGTATGGGGATTACATTGCGCAGTTGGCCGTGTATGAACGCCATGCTACGGATACGGTGAACGCGATCAACTATGACTATCGCGGCTTCGACACGCTTGGGGAGGAGTTCATCCTGTTCACGGCGGTTGTTGGTGTGATGATGCTGCTGCGGCGTGAGGAGGGAACGCCCACGAAGCGTATAGCGCAGTCCGGCAAGGTGCAGGATCAACCCCGACTGAGCACTGCCGTGCGTGCCGCGAATATCCCGGCGATGATTCTCACGGTGATCTTCGGCTTCTATATCG
>CAXTGN010000251.1:0-220 GCA_964243455.1 uncultured Acidobacteriaceae bacterium | reverse complement strand
GGGTGATCCTGGCGAGTGCGCTGTTTTTGATCTATCTGGCGGAGAATACGGAGGCATTTCGGCGGCTTACGTCCCATGCTGCGGTGGAAATCATTGAGGCAATCGGCGCAGGGGCGTATGCCCTGATCGGGCTGGCGCCGCTGTGCTTCGGGCTGCCGCTGCTGACGAATGCTTTGCCCCTGGGGAAGACGGGCGATGTGTTTTCTTCGGGCAACGTCGC